>CAYQRP010000006.1:0-19383 GCA_964419815.1 uncultured Luteolibacter sp.
CGCGACGACTCGTCATGAGGCCGCAACGGGCCTTGGCGGCAGATTTCAGCAAGTTCCCTTTGCGTTAGCCTTGCTCGACCAATCGCTTGAGGCGGTTTTTCATCGAGACCTTCGCAACGGGTGAGAGTCGATCGACAAAAAGAATCCCGTTGAGGTGGTCGATCTCATGTTGCAAGGCGCGGGCGAGCAGACCGTCGGTCTCGACCACCAGCATCGAGCCATCGAGCTGCGGCAGGGTTGCTTTGACCTCGATCGGGCGCCGCACTTCGGCACGGATGCCGCGAATGCTGAGGCAGCCCTCAAAGCCGGGTTCCTTTTCCTCGCCATATTCAAGCTCTGGATTGATGAAGACCAGTGGCATGATCGATTGCAGTTCCGCATCCTGACCATTGACCTTGAGATAGGAAATGCATTCGGGGTCAAAGGAACAATCGATGACCGCGAGGCGGATATCCTCGCCGACCTGCGGGGCGGCAAGTCCCACGCCATTGGCATCGGCCATCGTTTCGAGCATGTCGGCCACGAGGGTGCGCAGCGTGTCATCGACTTCGGTGACGGGGCGGCAGCGCTGGCGGAGGACGGGGTGACCGTATTGGACGATTTCGCGGATCATGGAGTGATTCGGATGCGCGACAGGCTAACGCCCAAAATCAAAAGGTCAAATGCGCGAATCGGAGGCTTCTGTGGTCGATGAGCTTTATCAACTTGCTGGACTGCCCGCTCGCGCTAGATTGGCGCACGAACATGCCAAACATCGCCAACCTTCTACAAATGCTTCTCTGGATCGGAGTCGTGATCGCCGTTTTCAACGTGATCATCTTTGTCCACGAACTCGGTCATTTTCTCGCTGCCAAATGGCGTGGACTCAAGATCGAGAGGTTTCAGATTTGGTTCGGCAAGCCGATTTGGAAAAAGGAAATCGATGGCGTGCAATTCGGCCTTGGATGGATCCCTGCCGGCGGATTTGTCGCGCTGCCGCAGATGGCCCCGATGGACGCGATCGAGGGCGGCGACAGCGAGCGTGCTCCCCTGCCCCCCGTGACGCCGCTCGACAAAATCATTGTCGCATTCGCAGGCCCGCTTTTTTCCATGCTGCTCGCGCTGGCTGCGGCCATCGCCGTCTGGCAGATCGGCAAGCCGGCGGATTTCATTCCTTCGCAAGAAGTTGGCTACCTTGTGCCGGGTAGTCCTGCGGAAAAAGCCGGCCTCAAAATCGGCGACAAAATCACGGCGATCAATGGCGAGGAGGTCAACGGCTTTGCAGGATCACTCAACTCGATCAGTGAGCGCATCATCCTAAGCCGCGGCAAACAAATCACCTTCACCGTTGAGCGTGCAGGCGAAGCCAAGCCGCTTGAGTTGAGTTCGGGATTCAAAACCGAAAAAAGCCATTGGTATCAGCGCCGCGGGCTGCGTCAGGTCGGCATCGATCCCGCCGGTCCGGCAGTCGTTGGTGACATCAGCCCCAACAGCCCGGCTGCCGATGCCGGACTTGTGAAAGGTGACCGCGTGATCCGCATCGACGGTGAAAAGGTGCATGGACTCATGCATTTTTCGCAGCGCATTCGCGACAAAAATTGGCAGACCGTGAGGATTGCCGTGCAAGGAACCGATGGGCAAATCCGCGAGCTCGACATCACTCCCGAGCGACCTCTGCAACCGGCGGGCATGGATCCGAAAATCGGCATCATTTGGGATCCGCGCGCCGACATCGACACCCGCCTGATCAAACCCAACCCTTTGCGTCAGGTGAGCGACAGTCTGCACATGATGTGGGTTACAATCACCAGCGTCATTGCGCCTGATTCGAATATCGGCGTCGATCACCTGAGCGGGCCTGTAGGCATTGCCAAGATGCAATACCAACTGCTGCAAACCGAGGAAGGCTGGCGCCGCATTCTCGCCTTCATGGTGCTCTTCAACGTGAATCTTGCCGTGCTCAACATGCTGCCATTTCCGGTGCTTGACGGCGGCCACATCACGCTGGCCTTCTTCGAGAAAATTTTCAGTCGTCCGATCAAAGCGAAGCCACTTGAAATTTTGCAGTCGGTTTGCGCGATGCTTCTTATCGGTCTCATGATTTACATCACCAGCAAAGACATCGGAGACGGCATCGGCAGGAATTCCGGAAAGAGTCAGGAAATCATTTTCCCCGCCGACTGATCCATGCCCATCGTGCTCGCATCCTCATCCCCGCGCCGCAAGGAACTGCTCGGCCGCGCGGGAATCGAATTCGAGGTTGTCCCCTCGCCTGCCAAGGAAGTGCATGACGCATCGATGTCGCCAGGGGAGTTGTGCGAACTCAATGCCAGGCTCAAGGCCGAAGCAGTTGCTGTCATGCGGCCCGATGCCATCGTGATTGGCTCCGACACTTTGGTATTCATCGACAACGAACCGCTCGGCAAGCCCGCCGATCATGACGCGGCGCGGATGATGCTGACTCGCCTTGCCGGACGCACCCACCAAGTGCGCACCGGGGTCTGCGTGATTTTTCCAAGCGGCGCGCGCAAGGTGTTTCACGAGACCACTGATGTCACCTTTCTCTCGCTCGATGATGCCGCGATCGACGCTTACCTTTCAAAGGTCAACCCCCTCGACAAGGCTGGCGCTTACGGCATCCAGGAACATGGCGAGCTGATTGTTGCCCGCATTGACGGAAGCTTTGAAAATGTGATGGGGCTGCCGATTGAGCGATTGCTCGAGGTCATGGACAAAGGCGTTTGAACGGTCGGACCAAGCTTCCTTCGTGGCGAATCCGATTGCGAAGCGTGGGCGCATCGGCAATGAATGGTGTGTGAAATTGCCGCGCAGGTATCCGATCATTTTCAACCCCAAGGCGCGCAGCCAAAAGGGTGGTCGGGTTCTGCGTTTCATGATGAAGCACGCGAATCGCTTTGCGCTCTACGCCACCAACAGCGGCGAGGAGGCTCGCGAACTGGCGGCGCGCTTTGCGGCCGATGGCGAACCGGTGGTGATTGTGGCCGGTGGCGATGGCACGCTCAACGAAGTCGTTCGCGGGCTTGCGGGATCAGACACCGTGCTTGGCATTCTGCCTGCGGGAACGATGAATGTCTTCGCTCGCGAGATGGGCATTCCATTTGCATCGCTCGAGCGCGCATTCGAGGTCATTGAGAATGGCTTCACGCGTGAGGTCGATTTGTTTGAGGCCAATGGCATTCCATTTGTGCAAATGGCCGGTGTGGGCTTTGACGCAATGGTGATTGAGGAAACCACTTGGGAGTCAAAAAAAATGCTGGGACCCCTTGCCTACCTTTTGGCGGCGGTGCGCGTTCTGGGCGAGAAGCCGCCGCAGATGCGCGTCACGCTCGCCGACGGCCGTGTTGTCGAGGGTGTGGCGGTGTTGGCGGGCAATGGCTCGCGCTACGGCGGACCCTTTCCATTTTTCCGCATGGCCGACAATCATGACTCAAAGCTCGATGTTTTGGTTTACAAAGAGGCAGGGTATCGGCTGGTGCTCGATTCGCTCCGAGGATTGGCACTTGGCGGAATCGACCTGATGGATTCGGTAGAATATTTTCAAACCGAATCGTTCACTGTCGAAGCCGATCGCGAGGTTCCTGTTGAAGTCGACGGCGAGCTTGCAGGGCGCTTTTCAAAAATTCGATTCGTCGAAACCTCCAGTCACCTGCGTGTGCTTGCGCCGCAGCATCATGGCGGTGGAGGTTTGGCCGAAACATTCAAATCATGGCTCACATGGCCGCGTCGCCATCCCGAACCCGCATCCGCCCGCCGCGCATGAAGATGAAAATTCCCATGCAGTGGATCAAACGCGCCGGCCTTGCCATGCTGGCAGTGATCGCCATAGGCGTTTTTGCGATTGCGTGGGCCAACATTGCCGCAAGCTGGGTTGCGCGAGGCAAAACCTACGATCGCATCGATGAAACGCCATCTTCGGAGGTCGGGCTTGTTTTTGGTACCAGTGATCGCACGAAAGGCAGGGAAAACCTCTACTTCAAGCACCGCGTCGAGGCCGCGGCCGCACTTTGGAAAGCGGGAAAAATCCGCACCCTCATCGTGTCCGGAGACAACCGTGCGCACGATTACAACGAGCCGGAAAAAATGAAACGGGCGCTCACCAAGCTCGGTGTTCCCGCCCAACACATCGTCTGCGATTATGCCGGCCTGCGGACGCTCGACTCGGTGGTGCGCGCCAAAAAGGTGTTCGGACTCGATTCGATCCTTTTCATCAGTCAGCGCTTCCAAAACCAGCGCGCCATCTATCTTGCCAAGGCCCATGGCCTTGAAGCAATCGCTCACAACGCCCGCGATGTCGGTACGCGCAGTGGTTTCAAAACTCGCGTGAGAGAAATCGGTGCGCGCGTGAAAATGTGGCTCGATGTCAACATCCTCGACACCGAACCCAAGCATCTCGGTGAGCGTGTGATGCTACCGGACTAGGTAGACTTTCAATCGCTCAGCTCAAAAGCCGCCCCAGCTCCTCGGCCGAAAGCGCGCGCCAGTCGCCTTCCTCCAGATCTTGAGGCAATCGCAACCCGCCAATGGAGATGCGCTTGAGTGCCGTTACATGGTTGCCTGCGGCGGCAAACATGCGGCGGACTTGGTGGTAGCGGCCTTCATGCAGTGTGACGAGCGCCTCGCATTCGCCGATTTTTTCGAACTGCGCAGGCAGCAAGGGTTTGGTTTCGCCGTTGAGCATCAGCGTGCCAGAGCCAAAGAGCGCGCCTTCATGTCCCTCGAGAGGACGCGCGAGCGTGGCATGGTAGACTTTGTGACAGGCGGATTTGGGGTGAATGATTTTGTGCAGGAGTTTGCCATCATCGGTCATCAGCAAAAGTCCCGTGGTGTCCTTGTCGAGACGGCCGATGCAGTTGAGGCCTGGATTGCGATGAGCGAAGCGTTCGGGCAAAAGATCATAGACCGTTGATCCCGGATCATCGGCGCTGCAGGTGTAGCCATCGGGCTTGTTGAGCATGATGGTGAGAGGAAATTCCGGATCGAGCGCTTCGCCGCGAAAGAAAATTTCTTCATGTGGTGTTGTGCTGTTTTCGGCGAGCGCATTGCCATCAGCGTCGGTCACCGCTCCGGCACGGATCAGCCTTTGCACCTCGCGGCGTGATCCGTATCCGAGGTTGGCGAGAAGTTTGACGAGTTTCATGGATATAAATTGCGGTCAGCGTTTTTCGGCAAAGATGACTTTGTAAGTTGGGTCTTCCGCAATCTTGCGCCATGCGATTGATTGGGATTCGAGTACCGCCTCATAAGGAAGCTGACGGTTGGCGACGAGAAACAATTTTCCGCCGCGACCAAGTGCCGATATCGCGCTCGAGATGAAGGCGCGACCGAGGTCGAGATTCGTGGCTTGCCCGCTATGGAAAGGCGGATTCATGAGAATGGCGTCATAATTTCCGATGATGCCTTTGGTCACATCGTGCCAATGAAAGGTTGTTTTAGCGGCGTGTTTAACGAGATTTTTACGCGCACATTCGAGAGCGCGCGCATCGGCTTCGTAGAGATCGACGTGCGTGATCTCATTGCAGATATCAAGTGCCGAAGCTGAAAGGTATCCCCATCCAGCACCGAGATCGGCCACGCGTCCCCGCAAATTTTTTGGCAGATGACGAGCAAGCAGAAGCGAACCGGGATCGATGTGTCCGCTGCTGAAGATGCCGGCTTGCGTGACAAAATCGGTGCCTTCGATTTTTCGCTCATGACCCAGCTCGCGCCACTCGGCAAAGACGGCGTCATTCCATGATCCGTCATTGGTCGCAACAAACGCGCGACACTTGTTTTTTTGAATGGAATCGACGCGGCCGGTGGCGCGTGCAAGTTCCTTCTCAAACCTCGAAGCGCCTGCGGTGTTGGGCATGGCCACCAGCAACTTCCCGCCCTTTGCAAGCCGCTCGCGGCCGAGCGCAAACCATAGCAGTGTTTCATCGCGTGATTTTTGCGGCAGCACCATCACCCACGGCCACTTGCCATCAGGCAAGGCGTCACTGCGTGCAAACCCCTGATCATCCCATGCATCGGCCAAGGGCTTGAGCGGCTGCCAGCCGATAAGATTCGCCTGACCCCGCAAATCCGGATGCGCTTGTGCGCCAATGAACAAAATGCGTTCGGGTCGCTCGGCCACGAGCGAGTGAAAAGCCAACATCAGTGTCTCAAGCGCCAAGTTCTCCACGGGTGTCAATCGATGATCCGAATTGCAGACACATCGTTGATCATGACCGCCGGACTCGACAAGTTCCCTTGCATTTCTTTTTTCACTTCACCTGAGGCACGGATCCTTTTGCCGATGAAGGCAGAAAGTTCTGATTTCATTTCATCGACCGACCCCTTGCCCAGTCGGATGCCGACGCGTGACGACTCCGGTTTTTCGCCACCATGAAATACGAGGTAAAACGTCTTTCCCGATTTTGACTGATCGACCCGTCCAGCGGGGCCTTCGACCGTGACTTGGCGGCGAACCTGTTCCATCAACTTTGAACGATTATCCCACGGGATCACCTCGGAAGAAATCGCCGCAATCTCCGTGCGTGGTTTGGGTTTTGTTTTGGCGGCAGAGGTCTTTTTAGCGTCAGATTTCACCGCTTTGGAGTGCGTTCGGGAGATCTTGGTATCCACTCGCGACTGCTTGACCTGATATGCATAACCGCCAAAAGCGATCGTGCCGAAGGCGAGAAAGAGGTTCACCCAAAGCATGGCTCTGACCGGTCGCTTCGGCTTGCGCGTCGTGGAGATTTTCGCCTTAGGCTGCGGCGGTGCCGACCTGCGCACCGGTGCATGAGCGGCTTGCGTGAGTTGCAAAAGTTTGCCGCGCGCTTGCGCAAGGGACGCGGGTTGCGGCGCAGCACGTAGCCATTCGATCCAGCGCAGAATGCCGGAAAATTTCGCGTCGCGATTGTCGTGCGGAAGTCCATGAAGCGAGTGCGCTGCAAGACCTGCGAGCACCACGGGATCATCGTTGGAATTGGAAATTCCCAACCATTTGAAGGGCGAAATGGAAAACACATAGTCGTGCGCCTTGTTGGAATTTCGACGCACGATCGTTGCCAATTCCGTTTCCACCCAAAGTGACTCGAGTCCGAATTTTTGCGATAGCCACAACGACGCATCGATTGTGGCAAGCAGAAGTTTCAACACATCATCCACACCCAAGGCAGCGCGGGCGTGAAGCACTTCGATTGTCTGGCCATCGATCCACTCGCTGGCAATGAAGGGAAATCCGTCGACATCGTCACAACCGCCACCCACGACTGCGGCCAGTGATTCATGTCGCACGGAACACAAGTCGTTGAGCGAATTCTCATAAACCTTACGGCTCGCGGCATCGAGTCCGCCGCATCCCCTACCGAAAGGAAAGTACCGCCGCAATGTGACCGTCTGGCCGGTTTCGGCATCGGTGGCGCGAAATGCCACCCCTTGGTGGCCCTGTGACATCATGTCTTCGATTTGAAATCTCTGTTTCATGGCGTGCTCGTTTTCTTCGACGCCGAAGGCTCGTCATTCATTCACCCACCGAGCGAAAATTTTGCCATTTGCATAAATGTTAAGATTTCTTAAGTTTTTCTCGGTACACCTCTGCATCCCTTGCAGAATCCGACTCTGATAAACTCCGTGGGAGGCCTGATTTTGAGTGTGTCGCGACATCTATCGTCGAGCGACCTGATAAATTTCGAATGTGCGCGAAATTGGTCGCTTTTTTCCGTGGCATTTTTCAATCATCGCGCGGAGCTCAGCCCCATGGCCCGCAAGAGAACCATATTTTACGAGACGATCGAGTACATCGGCCCGCGACCGCAGCTGCAAAAGCGTCGCAATCGGCTGGGTGGTTGGGTGATCGTCTCAATTGCGGCGGTCATCGGGTTCTGGTTCGGACGCCCGCTCGTTCCCAGTTTGCGCGCCACGCAACAAAGCGCATCGGTTGGTCAAGTCGGCCAGGTGGTTTCGGCGCTTGAGAAATCCGCCCTCCCAGGAGCGCAACTTGCGTCCGCGGCCCTCGAATATTCGAAGCGTGATGTGGCCTACGATGCTTCGTATTACAAAATCGGATTTCCGATGGGCGATGTGGCGGCGGACAAAGGCATGGCGGCGGATGTGATCGTCCGATGCTTTCGTGAAACCGGACTCGATCTGCAAGAGTTGGTGCACAATGACATGAAAGCCCACTTCAACCGCTACCCGCAGTTGTGGAATGCGGCAAGGCCCGACACTCACATCGATCATCGCCGCGTGGCGAATCTCCAACGATTTTTTGAACGCAACGGCGAGGCGCTCAAACCGTCGCGACATGCGATGGACTATGCGCCGGGCGACATCGTTGTATGGTCGCTGGCCAGTGCTGAGAAGCACATCGGCATCGTGGTTCCAGGGCCGGAGGGTAGCAATCACCAGCCATGGGTCGTTCATCACTTGGATGACGAGGTCAGGTGGGAGAATGTGCTCTTCGATTTCAGAATCGAAGGCCATTACCGCTACCACGGCAAAAAGATCGACTGATCATAAAGGCGCGAACATGCGCGTGATCATCACCACGCCGGCAGGCCCAGCATTTCGGGCAATGCCTCGCGCGGACGCCAAGTGAGAATCTCCGGCTCGCCCTCGGTCACTAGCACCGTGTGTTCAAAATGCGCGGAAGGTTTGCGGTCTTCGGTGATGACCGTCCAGCCGTCCTCGAGAATGCGTACCGTGCCGACTCCCGCATTGACCATCGGCTCGATGGCAAGCGTCATGCCGGGCACGAGCACGGGAGTTTTCCCCTGCGGACGGTAATTCGGAATTTGCGGTTCTTCGTGAAGTCGTCGACCGACACCGTGACCGACAAATTCGCGCACGACCGTGAATCCGCGCGGCACAACGAAGGCCTCAACCGAGCCGCAAAGATCGGCAAGCCGACGGCCTGCACGCGCGTGCGAAATTGCTTCGAAGAGTGACTGCTCGGTGGCTGCGAGCAGCCTCTTGGTTTCGAGCGGAATGTCCCCTGCCGCGACCGTTGTCGCATTGTCGCCGATGAAGCCGCTCTTGATGATGCCCACATCGATTTTGACGATGTCACCCGGCATGATCTTGCGTGCGCCGCCGATGCCATGGACGACCTCCTCGTTCACCGAGATGCAGATGTGCCCGGGAAATCCGCGATAGCCGAGAAACGCGCTCTTGCAATCATGCTCGCGCATCAGGTCCGCCGCCATGCGGTCAATTTCACCAGTAGTTCGGCCGGGCGCGACTTCGCGGGCCAGCGCCTGGAGAATCGTTGACGCAATCGATCCGGCCTTGCGCATGAATTCGATTTCACGCGGCGACTTGATGGGAATGCGGGTTCTGCGGGACACCTGGAATAGACGGGGTATGGCAAGGACAAGGCGCTTCACGCCGGTACGGATCGGTGGGTGAAATGGTCGAGAATTTTCAACGCCACCTCATCTTGTGGAGCGGTGGCCTCGCAAGCAAAAAGCCGATTTTGATCGCGATAATGTTCGATGACCGGCAGTGTGAGCTTTTCAAATTCCTGATATCGTTTGCGGAAATTCTCCTCGTTGTCGTCCGCGCGCGATTGCGCCGCGTGGCCACAAACCGGGCAATGTTTTCCATCGTGAAGTTGGCGAAGCTGACCCGTCCAACGGCAATCGGGGCATTCGACGCGCTGGCTGATCCGTTCGAGAAGCACCTCAAAGGGCACATTGAGCGATAAGGCGCAGTCGATCGCTAGGTCATGTTGCGCGAGCCATTCATCCAAAAAAACCGCCTGCGGCAAACTGCGCGGAAAACCATCGAGGACCCATCCGCCCGTTTGTTTTCCAAGCCAATCGGCGATGATGCGGCACATCAGGTCGTCGGGCAGGTATTGACCGCGATCAAGGAACGGCTTGGCAGTTTTGCCGAGTTCGGTTTGGTTTTCGACCTGTTCGCGCAGCACGGCGCCGGTGCTCAAGTAGCCGAGATTCAAGTTCTCGGCGAGGCGTCTGCCTTGGGTTCCTTTGCCCGATGCCGGCGGACCAAGGAGCACGATGCGCAGCGGTTTGGCCGTGGTGTCGGTCAATGGAGCTTTTTGTAAATGTATGCCGTGATGCCGAACACGATCAACACCGCGATCACCGTCCAGAGGTACACCAGAGCCGTGCGCGAGGCGGTGTTGCCACCAGGTCCGAGGCGATCATAACGACCCTTGAGTTTGCCCTTGCGAAGGAAGCCGTCGTAATGCTTTTGCAGCAACTGGGTTTCCACCTGACGCATCACATCGAGCACGACGCCGACCATGATCAGCAGCGAAGTGCCACCGAAGAATTGCAGTACCAGCGATCCGGGTGGAAGTCCGACGACCTTGCCGGTGAGCACGGGCAGCACGAAGAGCGCGGTGAGGAAAATCGCACCGGCGAAGGTGAGACGGGTCATCGTGAAGTCGAGGAAATCGGCGGTCGGTTTGCCGGGGCGCACGCCGGGGATGTAGCCGCCATTGCGCTTGAGGTCTTCAGAGATCTGCGAGGGCTGGAACATCATCGCGACCCAGAAGTACGAGAAGAGGAAAATGCCGATACCGCCAAGTGCGTAGTACCAGAAGCCGCCGCCGACGAGTTCGCCGTAAAGCTTGGTCGCCCATGGCTGACCCGCAAAAAACCACTGCAGCATCATTGGCGGCAGTGAGAGTACTGCGGATGCAAAGATGATCGGCATCACGCCGGCGTAGTTGACCTTGAGCGGCAGGTATTGGGTCTGACCGCCGAATTGTTTGCGGCCGACCACGCGCTTGGCGTATTGCACCGCGACGCGACGCTGAGCTTGGGTGATCGCGATAGTGGCGGCGATGACCAAGAGAAGGAGCACGATCATCACGACCATCATGATCGCGTTGTATTTGCTCACCCCTTCACCGGTGACGAAGTATTTCCATGCTTGGATCAGCGCACCCGGCAGAGCGGAAATGACGTTGACCGTGATGATGATCGAGGTGCCGTTGCCGATACCCTTTTCAGTGATTTGGTCGCCGATCCACATCAGCAGCACCGTGCCGGCCACGATGGTGACGACCGTGAGGAACATCCACGAGTAAGATGGATCGGGCACCAAATTTCCAAAGCGCTCGATGCCGGCCATGTAAGGGATGTTGCCCGGGCTGGTGAGCGACTTCGCGACGAAGAAACCCTGCACGATGGCAATGCCGATCGTGATGTAACGGGTGTACTGGGTGATTTTTTGGCGTCCGCCATCTTCACGCGCGAGGCGCGAAAGTTTCGGCACCACGGCGGTGAGCAGTTGCACCATGATCGATGCCGAGATGTACGGCATGATGCCGAGCGCGAAGATGCCTGCCTGTTGGAGTCCACCACCGGAGAAAACCGTAAGCAGCGCGGTGATGCCACCGGTCGGGCTTTTCGGATCTTGGAGTTGAAGATCGTCGAGCCATGCCTTGATGACCGTCGCATCAACGCCGGGCAGCGTGATGTGGACGCCGAGGCGGATGATGACGATCAGGGCGAGGGTGAAAAGAATGCGGTCCCGGAGCTCCGGGATTTTCCAGGTGTTGGCGAAGGCGGAAATCATGGGGATCTCTAGGGAATTCGTGCTTGGGTGGTGACGCAAGACGAGGAAGCGTGATGGCGCTTCCCCGTCGGAGTTCGGAAAATGTCCGGCAAGGAATCGATGGATCAGGCTTTGATCGTACCGCCGGCTTTTTCAATTTTGCCGCGGGCCGAAGCGCTGACGCTGTCGACTTCGATGGTGTAGGCCTTCTCGACTTCGCCATCGGCAAGCAGCTTCACACGGTCGCAGCGGCCATTGAGAAGTCCGGCTTTGCGAAGGGATTCCTCATTGATGAGGGCACCGGCTTCGAAGCGGCCGTCGAGGTCGCCGACATTGACCACGCCGGTCTTGTCGCGGAAGTCGTAGTTGTTGAATCCGCGCTTCGGAAGACGGCGGTGAAGTGGCATCTGGCCGCCTTCGAAACCCACGCGGGTACCGCTGCCGGAGCGAGCCTTTTGACCTTTGTTGCCTTTGCAGGCGGTCTTGCCGTGGCCGGAGCTCTCGCCGCAGCCGAGACGCTTGACGCGATGCTTGGCACCGGGATTGGGGCTGTAGTTGTGAAGTTGCATTGTCTATGAATTGGTTGGATTGGCTGGGTCTGGCAGGTCTGGAAATCAGATCGCCTTTTCCTTTTTCTTTTTGCCGCGGCCCGAAAGGATTTGGTCGCGGGTACGGAGCTGGGAGAGCGCCTTGAGGGTGGCCTTGACCACGTTGGCGTGGTTGGACGACCCCATCGATTTGGCGAGCACGTCGCGAATGCCGACTGCTTCGCAAACGGCGCGGACGCCACCACCGGCGATGATGCCGGTACCGGGCGAGGCGGGCTTGAGGAGTACCTTGCCACCGCCGAACTCGGCGTAGATTTCATGCGGGATGGTGCCGTCGACGATGCTCATTGGCTTGAGCACCTTGCGGGCGCTTTCGCTGGCTTTCTTGATCGCATCGGCGACTTCGTTGGCCTTGCCGAAGCCGAGGCCTACCTTGCCGATCTTATCGCCGGAGACGACGAGAGCGGAGAAGCTAAAGCGACGTCCGCCTTTGACGACCTTGGCGCAGCGGTTGATGAACACAACCTTTTCAGCAAGCTCATTGCCTTCGGAGTCGGTCGGGGCCTGACGCTCTTCGCGTCTTGGGCCACCGCGTCCGCGACCTTGACCGCCGCCTTGACCGCGGCCTCCTTGGTAAGCCTGTTGTGGGGCTGCGGCCTCGGGGGCTTGAGCCTCAGGGGTCACTTCAGGCGTTTCGTTTTCTGGAATCGTTACCATGATGGGATGATGGGCAGGTCGTTGGATTAGAATTGGAGGCCACCTTCGCGGGCTGCGTCGGCGAGGGCTTTGACTTTACCGTGGTAGAGGTGACCACCGCGGTCGAAGACCACATTGCTGATGTTGGAACCCTTGGCGCGCTCGGCGATGAGCTTGCCTACCTTCTGGGCGCTTTCGACATTCGACGATGCCTTCTCGATCGACTTGTCGAGGGTCGAGGCGGCGACGAGGGTGCGACCGACGGTGTCGTCGATGACCTGGGCGTAAATGTGCTGGTTTGAATAGTGGATGGCCAGGCGTGGGCGCTCCGTGGTTCCGCTGACTTTGCGGCGGATGCGTTTGTGGATGCGCTGGCGGATCGACTTGCGTTTGATGATGCTCATGTTGCCGTGATGGTAATGGATTATTTGCCGACGCTCTTGCCTTCCTTGCGGCGGACTTTCTCATCGGCATAGCGCACGCCCTTGCCCTTGTAGGGTTCCGGCGGATAGTAGCCGCGGACCTCGGCGGCAAACTGTCCGACGAGTTGTTTGTCGATGCCCTCGACCTTGATCTTGGTGTTTTCATTCACCGTGACCGTGAGGCCGCTGGGGATGGGATGAAGAAGCGGGTGCGAGCGACCGAGGGAGAGGTCGAGATCCTTGCCCTTGACGGCGGCGCGGAGACCGACGCCTTGGATTTCGAGGTCCTTCACAAAGCCCTTCGAAACGCCGATGATCATGTTGTTGATCAGGCTGCGTGCAGTGCCGTGGAGAGCCTTGAGTTGGCGGGTCTCGGTGCTGCGGGAAACCGTGACGGCACCTTCTTCGGCTTTGAGTGAGATGCCTTCGGGCAAGCTGAAGTCGAGTTTGCCTTTCGGGCCTTCGACAACGACGTTGCGGCCGTCGAGTTTGACGGCGACTTTTTCGGGCAGAGAGATTGGTTTGAGTCCGACTCGTGACATGGTGATGTTTTCCTTTCGCGAGTTTGAGGTTTACCAGACGTTGGCGAGGAGTTCGCCGCCGAGTTTCTGACGCTTGGCATTGCCGCCGGACATCACGCCTTTCGAGGTCGAAAGGATCGAGATGCCGAGGCCCGACATGACGCGTGGCACTTCGTTGGCGCCGACATAGTGGCGGCGGCCGGGAGTGGAAACGCGCTTGAGATCGGTGAGGACCGGGCGGCCATCGACGAACTTCGGCTTGAGCTTGAGTTCGGTGCGCTTGCCGGTGACGACCTCATAGTTCCAGAGGTAGCCCTCTTCGGTGAGGATGCGGGCGATGTCCGCCTTGATTTTCGAATAAGGCGCGGTGAATTCCTCGTTGCCGGCGCGGCAGGCGTTTTTGAAACGCGTGAGGAAGTCTGCGATAGGATCGGTGAGAACAGCCATGGTGGGGATTCCTTGTTAGGTGCTTGAAGTGGTTTCCTGGGTTCAGACCGCGGCGGCCTCGGTGGATTCGGCTTTCTTCGCGTCGCGGAAGGGCAGGCCAAGCTCGGTGAGCAGGGCGCGTCCTTCGGCGTCGGTGGGAGCCGAGGTGACAAAAATCAGGTCAAAGCCGATCTGGCGTTTGATCTGGTCGATTTCGATTTCGGGGAAGATCGATTGGTCCTGGATGCCGCAGGCGTAGTTGCCGCGACCGTCGAACGATTTGGAGGAAATCCCGCGGAAGTCGCGGATGTTCGGAGCGGTGATGTTGATGAAGCGATGAAGGAATTCCCACATGCGGGTGCCACGAAGCGTGACGCGTGCGCCGAGGACTTCACCTTCGCGCAGCTTGAAGTTGGCGACGGCCTTCTTCGAGTAGGTGAGCGAAGGGCGCTGACCGGTGATTTTTTGGATTTCGTTGACGGCGTCGTCGACGGCGACCTTGCGGTCGGGGGCTTTGCCCATGCAGGAGGTCACGACGATTTTCTCGAGGCGTGGAACCTGATGGGGATTGGTGTAACCGAGCTTCTTGGTGAGAGCTGGCACCACCTTGTCCTTGTAGTGTTGCAGTAGCGGTGTTGTTTTCATGTTGTTTTGCGGGTCAGCGCGGTTTGGTGTGGGCGCTTAAGCGCGGGCGGAAGCGGTGCTTCAGCCCACTTTCTTGACGTTGGAGATGTGAACGGGACCATCGATGGTCTTGATGCCGCCGCTGGGGTTGGCTTCGGTCGGCTTGGCAGCCTTCTTGAGCGGGCGTGCGCCTTCGACGACCACTTGGCCCTTGGCGGCGTTGACGAGCAGGACGGTGCCGCGCTTGCCTTTGTGGTTGCCGGTGATGATTTCGACTTGGTCGCCTTTTTTGACGTGAGTCTTGATTTGGCTCATGGGAGTGGGATCGGTTCGAGGTTGGTGTGGCGGATCAGAGCACCTCGGGAGCGAGGGAGACGATTTTCATGAAGGCCTTTTCGCGGAGTTCGCGGGCGACGGGGCCGAAGATGCGGGTACCGCGCGGGTTGTTGTCCTTGTCGATGATGACGATCGCATTCGAGTCGAAGCGCAGGATCGAGCCATCGGGGCGGCGGATCGGGAAAGCGGTGCGGACCACGACGGCCTTGACCACGCTGCCCTTCTTGACCGAGGCGGTGGGGATGGAATCGCGGATGTGGGCGGTGATGACATCGCCGACACAGGCGGTGCGGCTGCGTTTGCCGAGCACGCCGATCATTTTTGCGCTGCGGGCACCGGTGTTGTCGGCGACGGCGAGCATGGTTTCCATCTGAATCATGGCAGTAAGGTCGAGTGGGGTGTGAAAGTTGTGAGGTGGGATCGGCGGGTGCCGTTGAAACGATTAGTGGGTGAGCACTTCCTCGAGCGACCAGCGCTTGAGTTTCGAGAGCGGGCGGGTTTCGACGATGCGGACGCGGTCGCCGATCTTGGCCTGGCTGTTTTCGTCGTGCACGTAGTACTTCTTCGAGCGCTTGACGATCTTGTTGAAACGCGGATGCGGGACGCGCGCGACGTGCTCGACCACGAGGGTCTTGTCCATCTTGTCGGAGATGACCACGCCGACGCGGGTTTTGCGGATGTGGACTTTCGAGTCCGTGGAGGTTTCGCTCATGGTGAAATGGGGATAGGCGTTGAGGGCGTGGATCAGGCGGATTTCGCAGCGTTCATGGCGGTGAGAACGCGGGCGGTGTCGCGGCGCACCTGTTGGATGCGGGCGGGATTTTCAAGTTGTCCGACAGCCTTTTGGAGGCGGAGGTTGAGGGCTTCCTGCTTCAACTCGCGGAGGCGGAGTTGGAGTTCGTCGGCGGAGAGTTCGCGGATGTCTTTGGCTTTGGCCATGGCTCGATGAGTGGTGGGGTGATGGATCAGGCGTGCGGATTGCGGGCAACGAGGCGGGTGCGGATGCCGAGTTTGTAGGAGGCGAGGCGCATCGCTTCTTTGGCGGCGGATTCGGGCACACCGCCGACTTCGAAGAGCATGTTGCCAGGGCGCACGACGGCGACCCAGCCTTCCACGGCACCCTTACCTTTACCCATCCGTGTTTCGGGTGGACGCGAGGTGATCGACTTGTGCGGGAAAATGCGAATCCAGACCTTGCCTTTTCTTTTCAGCGAACGGTTGATCGCGATACGGCAGGCTTCGATCTGGCGGTTGCTCATCCATCCGCGGTCGAGGGTTTGAAGTCCGTAGTCACCGAACGCGACGGTCGTTCCGCGCTGGGCATTGCCGGCGCGGCTTCCGCGGTGGCTTTTGCGGAACTTCGTTCTTTTGGGCATCAAAGGCATGGCTGGGTCCTCCTGGGGAGATTAGTGGTTGGTTGAAATTTCGTTGATGAATCAGTTTCTGTTGCTGGGGCGGCGATCGCCACCACCACGAGGGCCGCGAGGTCCACGCTCACCGCGTTCACCGCGATCGCTTTGTGGTCTGGCAGAAGCATCGTCTTCCTTTTTGTTGACCCAGCATTTCACACCGATGATGCCGTAAACCGTGCGAGCTTCGGCAAAGCCGTAGTCGAGCGGCACGCGCAGGGTTTGAAGCGGCACTTTGCCTTCGCGATAACCTTCGGCGCGGGCGATGTCAGCACCGCCAAGACGACCGGCACAGCGGAGGCGGATGCCTTCAGCGCCGAATTCCATGGCAGTTTGCAGCGCACGCTTCATCGCGCGGCGGAAGCTGATCCGGCGCTCGAGCTGCACGGCAATTTGCTCGGCAACCAATTGCGCATCGAGCTCCGGCTTGCGGATTTCGACGATGTCGATTTTGACTTGGGCGCCTTTGCAGAGGTCGGAAATTTCCTTGGTCATCACTTCGATTTCCTTGCCTTGACGACCGATGATGAGGCCGGGGCGCGAGGTGTGAAGGGTGACGCGGACGCTGTTCCAGGCACGCTCGATCACGACGCGGGCAAGGCCTGCGTTTTGGAGCTTGCGCTTGAGGTAGCCGCGGATCGACAGGTCCTCGTGGAGCTTATCGGTGTAGTCTTTGCCGCTGGCATACCACTTCGAGCGCCAGTCTTTGTTGACCGCGAGGCGGAATGCGATTGGATTTACTTTTTGGCCCATGTGTGCTGAGGGGTGGGATTGGGTGGAATGATTAGGCTTGTGGTTCCGCGGCTGGGGCGGCTTCGGTGGTGGTCTCCTGCTTTTCGGCGGCCGGTTTGCGCGGCGCGCGCTTGCGTTTCTCGGGAGCGGAGCCCACGAGGGTGATGGAAATGTGGCTGCTGTGGCGAATGATCGGACCCGCAGAGCCCTTGGCGCGCGCCTTGAAACGGCGAAGCGATGGTGCCTTGCCGATCACGGCTTCCTTGACGACCAGCGAACCGGTATCCAGGGAGAAATTGTTTTCCGCATCGGCGATCGCGGTCTTGAGCGTCTTGCCGATGAGCTGCGCAGCCTTCTTCGGAGTGAAGGTGAGGATGTCGAGCGCGCTCGATACCGGCAGGCCTTGAATTTCGCGGGCGACGTCGCGTGCCTTCTTCGGTGAGAGGCGAACGTATTTGGTGGTGCTTTTGACTTCCATGGGAGGCGGGCGTGAGGGGTGTTACTGCTCTTGGGCTTGTGTTTCGAGATGGGCGAGGTCGCCGACTTTGGGTGAGTCCGCGGCATGGTTGAGAGTTTCGACAAACAATCCGCTGACGCCCTTGCGGACATCGGCGAGGATGGCTTTTCCGTAGGTTTCCTGACCGCGCATGAGGCGGAAGGTCATGCCGATTTTCGCACCTTGGCTTTCGCCAATGTTGAGAACCAGCATGCCGCTTTCCTGATCTTGGCTGACGATGCGGGCTTGCTGCAAGGTGCCGGACCGGACTTCGGGGCGGGGCTTCTGACGGAGACCGAGGGCGGCGTCAAGCTCTCTTAGCGAAGTTTCGATGCGCAGGCGTGCGTCCGGATCGGAAACGACCGCTTGGCGGAGGAAATCGTTGACCGCTCCGTTGAGGCGGACAGCCGAGGCTTCGAGGCGCGTGATGCGTTCGTTGGCGATTTGGAGATCGGCGGCGGCTTGCACGAGGCGGTCATCACCACCGTCGAGGAGGTTCTTGCCAAGTGCGGCGAGGCGCTCGCGGACTTGGGCAAGTTGTTCGGACGATTGTTTTTCCCCGCGGTTTGCTTCGGCGAGGCTTTGCTGGAGGGTTTTGTTCTGCTGCTGGAGCTCGACGATCGCCTCCTGCAATTGCGCGACACTGGCGGCCTGGGCGCGACACATCCCGGCGGTGGCCGCGAGCCCGAAGGCGGCGGCAACTGCCTTGATAAGGAATGTGTGGCGTGAGGACATCGTGTGGCGCTAAGGCTGGGCTTACTTCTTGCCGATACCGCCGTGCTGGCGGAAAATGCGGGTCGGGGCAAACTCACCGAGCTTGTGGCCCACCATGTTTTCGGTCACATAGACCGGCACGAAGGTTTTGCCATTGTGGACGGCGAAGTTGTGACCGACGAAGTCCGGGGTGATCATCGACTTGCGGCTCCATGTCTTGATGGGCTTGCGGTCGGATCCGGCGTCGGCGACGGCGTCGATCTTGGCGAGAAGCTTCTGATCGACGAAGGGGCCTTTCTTGAGTGAGCGTGGCATGGAATCGTTGCGTGGTTAAAAGTGGAAGGTTGGGCGGGCGTTACTTCTTCTTGTGGCGGGACTCGACGATGAAGACGCTGGTGGTCTTCTTGTGGTTGCGGGTCTTCTGGCCCTTCGCGTGACCCCAAGGGCTGAGAAGGTGCTGGCGACCACCACCGGATTTCGATTTGCCCTCACCACCACCGTTCGGGTGGTCGACGGGGTTCATGGTCATGCCGCGGACGGTTGGGCGAACGCCCTGCCAGCGGGTGCGGCCGGCCTTGCCCGAGGTCTCGTTCATGTGGTCGCGGTTGCCGACTTGGCCGATCGTGCAGAAGCAGCGGTCGTTGAAGCGGCGGATTTCGCCGGAAGGCATTTTCACGAGTGCCCAGCCACCATCGCGGTTGGAAAGTACGGCGAGCTGACCGGCGGCGCGAGCGACTTTGCCGCCATTGCCGGGGATGAGCTCGATGTTGTGGATCGAGGTACCGAGCGGCACGGCGCTGAGCGGCATGGCATTGCCGGTGGTGGGAGCGACGTTGTGGCCGGAAACCACGGTCGAGCCCACTTCAAGGCCGAGCGGCGCGAGGATGTAGGATTTTTGTCCGTCCTCGTACTGGATCAGCGCGATGCGGCAGGTGCGGTTCGGATCGTACTCGATGCCGATGA
>CAYQRP010000006.1:19483-22590 GCA_964419815.1 uncultured Luteolibacter sp.
TACTGGATCAGCGCGATGCGGCAGGTGCGGTTCGGATCGTACTCGATGCCGATGACCTTGGCTGGGGCGTCGTGACGGCCGCGCTTGAAGTCGATGAGGCGGTAGTGACGCTTGTGACCACCGCCGATGTGACGGCAGGTGATGCGGCCGGTGTTGTTGCGGCCACCCGAGCGCTTGAGCGGAACCAAAAGGCTCTTCTCAGGCTTGCTCTTGGTGATCTCCTCGAAGGACGGGAGATTCTTGTAGCGTGCGGAGGGGGTGATTGGCTTGAAGTTTTTCAGTGGCATGACTCGCGGAACGGTGAGGTGTTGCGATTGGAACTGCGGGTTGGCGTCGGCTTAGATGAGGTCGAGTGACTCGCCTTCCTTGAGCCGGACGATGGCTTTCTTCCAATGGTTGGTGCGACCGGCGTCGGACCGGCGCTTGCGGCGGAGCTTGCCGTCGTAGTTGGCGGTGCGGACTCCGGTGACGGATTTTCCGAACAGCTGTTCGACAGCTTGCTTGATTTCCAGCTTGTTGGCCTTGCGGTCCACTTCGAGGGTGACCTCGTTGTTGGTTTCCTGGAGAAGGGCGGCCTTCTCGCTGAGGCGGACATTTTTGATGACCTGGTAGATGTCTTTCATGATCGCGGGGTGGGGTCCGGGGTTCAGGCGGTGCGCTGGGCAAGGGTTTGAACGGCGTCACCGACGAGGATGACGGAGTTCGCGAGGAGGAGTTGTTCGACGTTCACATCCGAGCCGGTGACCAGTTGGGCCCATGCGACGTTGCGGCCGGCGAGGTAGGTGGAATCGTCAAACGAGTTGGAAACGACGAGGATCTTGCCGGGGTTGGTGACGGCGTTGATCGCGGAAACAAAGGATTTGGTTTTGCCATCGGCGATCGAGAACGAGTCGACGACTTTGATTTTTTCGCCGCGGACGAGGTCGCCGAGGACGCGGCGGAGGGCCAGCTTGCGGACGGTTTTGGAAACGCTCTTCGAATAGTCGCGTGGGCGGGGGCCGAAGACCACGCCACCACCGACGAAGATCGGGGCGCGCTTGTCACCGTGACGGGCGTTGCCGGTGCCTTTCTGTTTGTAGATTTTCTTGTTGTTGCCGGAGACTTCGCCACGGGTCTTGGTGTTGGCGGAGCCGGAGCGGCGGTTGGCGCGGTAAGCGGTGACGAGGTCGTGCACGGCTTGACGGCCTTTTTCCGGACCGACCAACACAAAATTGGCGGCTTGGGCGTCTTCAATGGTAAGGGACTTGGCGGACATGGCTTGGTGTCTGGTGAGGTTTCAGGGGCCGGTGGAGAATCAGGCGGTCTTCTTTTTGGCCGGGCGGACGGTGACGTAGCCACCCTTCGAGCCGGGGACGGCGCCGGAGATGAGGATCACGCCATCTTCGGGGCGAACGGCGACGACCTTGAGGTTTTGAACGGTGGTGCGGGTGGTGCCCATGTGACCGGGCATCTTTTGGTTTTTCCAAACGCGACCCGGAGTCGAGCGGCAACCGATGGCACCGGTACGGCGGTGCATCATGGAGCCGTGGGTCATCTTGAGACCACCGAATCCGTGGCGTTTCACGGCACCTTGGAATCCGCGGCCTTTGCTGTCGGCGATGACGTCGACCCACTGGCCGGCGCTGAAGAGTTCAAGGCCCGGATGCGCTTCGGGAGTGGCGGCGCCTTTTTCAAAGCGGAACTCTTGGATGAAGCGCTTCGGCGTCGATCCGGCTTTCTTGAAGCGGCCGAGATCGGGCTTCGAAACGCGTTGTTCCTTTTGATCGTCGAATCCGATTTGAAGCGCGGTGTAGCCGTCTTTCTCCACGGTTTTGACCTGGAGGATGGCGTTGCCCGAAACGTCGATGACGGTCACGGGAATCATGGATCCCGCCTGTTGATCGAAGAGGCGGGTCATGCCGATTTTTTTACCGAGGAGGCCGAGTGACATGGCTGAAAAGTGTGGGGTGTTGGAGTCTGGGAGAGAGGAAATGATGGGGCGAATGCTCAGATGCGGATCGTGATGTCGACGCCGGCGGGGAGGTTGAGCTTCTTGAGTTCGTCGACGGTGCGAGCGGTGGGGTCGACGATGTCGAGCAGGCGCTTGTGGGTGCGGATTTCGAATTGTTCGGCGGACTTTTTGTTCACGTGAACCGAGCGGTTGACGCTGAATTTCTCGATGCGGGTTGGAAGAGGAATGGGGCCGGCAACGCGAGCGCCAGTGCGTTTGGCGGTCTCCACGATTTCTTGGGCGGAGCGGTCGATCGCGCGATGATCGAAAGCGCGGAGGCGGATGCGGATTTTCTGGTTTTCCATGGTGGAGCTTGGTTGACGGTTGCTTTGTTGTTCTTCAGGGCGAGTGATCAGCCTAAGCGGTCGCTTACGATCTCTTCGACGATATTGGATGGGACCTGCTCGAAATGCGATGGGGTCATCGCATAGGAAGCGCGGCCGGATGAGAGGGTGCGGACGGCGGTGGAGTAGCCGAACATTTCCTTGAGAGGGACATTGGCGCGGACGATGGCGAGCTTGCCTTTCGACTCCATGTTTTGGATCTGCCCGCGACGGCGGTTGAGGTCACCCATGACATCGCCTTGGTAGTCATCGGGGGTGGAAACTTCCACGGCCATGATCGGCTCGAGCAGGATCGACTTGGCCTTTTTGAAGCCGTCCTTCATCGCGAAGATCGCGGCCATGGTGAAGGCATTTTCGTTCGAATCCACATCGTGGTACGAGCCGTCGAGGATCTCGACATGCACATCGACCACCGGGTAGCCGGCGATGATGCCGTTGCTCATGGCTTCGTTCACGCCTTTGAAAACGGCGTTCATGTATTCCTTGGGAATCGTGCCACCGATGACCTTGTTCTCGATGGTGAGACCCTTGCCCTTTTCGTTGGGCTTCATGGAAAGAATCACGTGGCCGTACTGACCGCGACCGCCGGATTGTTTCACCAGTTTGCCTTCGCCACCGGCAGCGGTGGTGATGGTTTCGCGATAAGCGATTTGTGGCGCGCCGGTGTTGGCGTCGACCTTGAACTCGCGACGCAGGCGATCGATGATGATCTCGAGGTGGAGCTCGCCCATGCCGGAGATGATCGTCTGGCCGGTTTCCTCGTCGGTCTTGAC
>CAYQRP010000007.1:0-20884 GCA_964419815.1 uncultured Luteolibacter sp.
TCCCGGAAAACCTTCTCGAAAGCGAACTCTTCGGTCACGAAAAAGGCTCTTTCACTGGCGCCATCGCACGCCGCGCGGGACGCTTCGAGCAAGCTGATGGCGGCACGCTCTTTCTCGATGAAATCGGCGACATGCCGCTTAGCATCCAGGTGAAGCTTTTGCGCGTTTTACAGGACGGATCCTTCTCGCGCGTCGGCTCGAACGAAAACCTCAGCACCGATGTGCGGATCATCGCCGCAACTCACAAGAACCTCGCCGATGAAGTTGCCGCAGGCCGCTTTCGCGAGGACCTCTACTACCGACTCAATGTCGTCGAAATCCGCATCCCGGCATTGCGCGAACGCATCGAAGACATCCCGCTCCTTGCGGAATTTTTCCTGCAACGCATCACGCGCAAGAACGGCATGGCACGCATCCGCCTCACCGCCGAGGCTGTGAACCTCCTGCAGTCTCACACCTGGCCCGGCAATGTGCGCGAACTCGAAAACACGATCGCCCGCGCCTGCGCGCTCGCCACATCCAACATCCTGCTGCCAGCCGACATCCCGCTCGCATCAATCCCGGGCAAGTCCCCCGCCCTGCTCGGCAACGCGATCGACCAACTGATCAATCTCGCTCCCGCCGGCGACGAACTGCTTGCGTGGACGAACCGCGAAATCGCCGGCCGCGTCGTCGAACTCGCGGGTGGTGACCTCAAAAAAGCCGCCAGCACCCTTCAGCTCTCGGTCGGCGAACTTCGTGACATTCTCAAAAATTGAGATTCTTGCCCATCCCTGCAACACGGTCAAATCAACGCTTTTTCCGGTCATCGGGACTGGCCACAAGCGCGAACTGATGCAAGGATGCGCCCGACGAAATGCATCTGAAGTCGATTCTGCCAATCATCCTTGCGCTTGCCTGCGGTTCCGCCCGCGGTCAGGGCGCGGAGGATGAGATGCGCATGGGCGATGAGTCGCTCGCTGCAGGGCTTTGGGAAATTGCGGCATTTCACTACGACCGCAGCTTGCAAAATGACAAGCTCGAGCCCGAGCAGAGCGCCCGTGCCGCGATCGGTTTGGCCGAAGCATGGATCCGCGCCGGCAAAGCCGCCGAGGCCCTCGACCTGCTCGAACAATCGATCGCACGCAAGCACCCGGAACAGCCATTTTGGAAAGGTCAGGCCCTCGCCGCCAGCGGTCGCATCGCCGACGCGATCGCCCAGCTGGCACCGACATTGAAAAATCCCGACACACCGCACCGATTCGAAACCGCAAGCAGCCTTGCCAACCTGCAACTCGCGATCGGTCAAACCGATGCCGCACTCGCCACACTTGCCAGTCTGCAAAGTTCCCTCGATCCATCACAGGCTTCCGACCTTTTGCTGCGCGAGGTGGAAATTCTTTTCGACGCGAAAAAAATCACCGACGCGCGCAAGCGTCTCTCATCGGTCGAATCGTTTCCCGAAAAACTTCAGGCAAGGGTCCAACTTCTCAACGCCCACATCACGCTCGCCGAAAACCAACACTCGGTCGCCGCAGGTCTTTTCAAAACCCTCATCGATCAGCCGCAAGGACTCACGCTGCGTCAATTCCACTCGGCCGCCCTCGGGCTTGCCGACGCATTGAACGGCTCCGACGGATCCGCCGCGGCAATCGCCTTCATGATTTCGTTCATCGGCGAACACCCGGACTCGCCGCAACTCGCCGCATTCTTTCAACGCATCGAAAACCAGTTGCCGGAAAAACCGCTCGCCGATGATCCGATCCTCGTTCAACTCGCGCCATGGATCGGCGCCGATGACATCACACCCACGGGCCTGATTTCCACTTATGAATCAAGTTGCGTCGGTGCGTGGCCATCGGCCAAGCCACGCGGAAACATCACCGCCCACGCAATTTTCATCCGTGCCCTCGCGCTTGACCGCAACGGCTCGCCTGCAGCACTCGCCGAATCACGCCAACTCACCAACCGCTTGCGTGCGGAGTTTTGCGATCACCCCCTCGCCAACCGCGCTTTGCTGATGATTGCCAAACGCGACCTCGCTGCTGGTGCGCACGACAAGGCCATCCACTCGCTCGCGATCCTTCGGGAAAATTCGAGTCTCCCACAAGAGCGCGGCGAGGCGGCATTCCTTGAGGCGATCGAGGCATACAAACATGGTGAAACCGATGCCGCAGCCAAACTTTTCGATCAGGCCGCTGCAGATCTTGAAAAGGAAAACTCCACCAGCGCGCGCTTCAACTCGCTGGTCGCGATGGCAACGGATGAAAACCACAAAGCTTCATCACTCACCACCATTGCCAATATCGAAGATCCTTCATTGGCCGAAGACGTGAAACTCGAGCGCGCGATGGCCGCGAAGCCGTCGCCGGAAAAAACCGAGACGCTTGCGGAATTCATTTCACAAAACCCGCAACACCCACGCGCCAACGAAGCACGCATCGCGGCTGCCCACGCCGCTTTGGATCAGTCACCGCCCGATCCCACACGCGCGCAAGGTTTCGTCGACGAACTCATCAAGCAAGCCGACGCCGCAACAGCGGTGGCGCCCGCTCAGATGGCATGGTTGAAACTTCGAATTTCCTCTGCGGCACGCGACATTCCCGCCGTGATCGCCAACGCCAATGCGCTGCTCACCGAATTTCCCAACGATCCGCTCGCAAGCGACGCATCGCTGCTGCTCGGCCGCGCTCACTTCGAATCCCGCAGTTACAACGACGCGCGACTCGTGCTCGAAAAGCTCGCGGCCACAAGCACCGACCCGTCACGCGCCCAAGCCGCATGGCTGCTCGCCGCCCAATCGGCCGCACTCGTGCAGACTCCGCAGTCGCGTCAGGAAGCGCTGATCCTCTTCAAAAAAGCCGCCGAATCCGACTCGCCGCTGGCATCGGTTGCCCGACTCGAAATGGCCCGACTCATGATCGACATGAATCAGGCCGAAGAAGCGGTCAACCTCCTTCGACCATGGTTTGCCACCTTGGAAAAAAATGATCCGATCCGGCAAACCTGCGGTCTACTGCTCGGCGACGCGCTGCAAACGATGAGCCTCACCCGCGCCGAAGCTCTTGGCGAGGCACTTGCCACTTACGACTTGCTGCTTGCCGATACCGATAGAAAATCAGCCCACTTCAATCGCTTGCAATACCTGCGTGGCCGCATCCTCGAACAGCTTCCCGACAAGCCGGAAAGCCCGGGACAAAACGAACAGGAAGCTCTGCGCGCTTACCACTCGGCGCTCGAAACCACCGAAACTCCCGTCGAGTGGAATTACTTCGAGCTATGCGGATTCCGCGCTCTTGCGCTTTGCGAAAAATCCCAACGCTGGCCAGCCGCCATCGCCTGTGCTCGTAAGATCGCTTCTTTCAACGGACCGCGCGCTGAAGAAGCCAAGCAACGCGCGGAACAAATTCGCCTCAAAAACATGATCTGGGAAGACTGATCAACCCGCAACCAAGACCCCTACCCACATGCCCAAGCTACTCATCACAGGACAATCCGGCCGCATGGGCCAAGCCCTCATGCAAGCCGCTGCCGCCGATCCGGACTCGACCGTCACCGCCACCCACGATGTGGGTCAGGATCTCGACGCCGCAGTTCAATTGGCCGATTGCATCATCGACTTCACCGTGCACTCGTTCACCGCGCAAGTCGTCGAAGCAGCCGTGAAGCATCACAAGCGTCTGGTCATCGGTACCACCGGCCACAGCGACGAAGAGCGCGAAATCATCCGCGAAGCGGCAAAAAAAATTCCGATCGTTTTCGCGTCCAATTACTCGGTCGGCGTCAACACGCTGTTTTGGCTCACTCGACACGCCGCACGCATCCTCACCCAGGACCGCTTCGACATCGAGGTCACTGAGATGCACCACCGCCATAAGATCGACTCCCCCTCCGGCACCGCTCGCACGCTGCTCGAAATCCTCAACGAAGAGACCGGCACTTCCTACAAGGACGATGTCACCCACGGCCGCTTCGGCAATATCGGTCCGCGCCCGCAACGCGAAATCGGCATGCACACGCTGCGCGGCGGCGATGTGGTCGGCGATCACACGGTGATGTTTGCGGCCGATGGAGAACGCGTGGAACTCACCCACAAGGCATCCTCACGCCTCACCTTCGCCGCGGGCGCCGTGCGTGCCGCAAAATGGCTCGAATCGCAATCTGCCGGACTTTACGACATGCAGGATGTGCTGGGCCTGAAGTGAGCAATCCTAAACATTCACATCCTTTACTCATGCGTTTCATTCCCCTCATTTTCTCCTTGCTCGCAATCAGCGCCTGCAAACCGCGCGACGCTGCACAGGCAAAGCCCAACGAGACTCCGCCACCAGCTTCGCAGCTCGCCGCAGAGGAAAAACCCGTCGCCGCAAAAGCCGATGTGAAATCATCGCTGGTGCGCATCAACTCAACGCAGCAGTCGTGGAACATCTGGCAGCCATGGGAAAAATCTCCGCCGCGCAAACGTCGCGCGCTCGCCGCCGTGGTTGGCCCGCAACAAGTCCTCACCACTGCCGAACTGGTGACCGATGCGACCTACCTCGAATTCGAATCCTGCGACGGCACGAAATTCTCACCCGCCAAGGTCATCGCCGCCGACTACGAGGCCAACCTCGCGCTGCTCGGTCCCGCCACCGATGACGCCGGCGCCGAATTTTTTGCCACCCTCACGCCATTCGACATTTCAAATCCCGCCACCATCGGCACACCGCTCTCGATCGTTCAGGTCAAAGAAAACGGCGCGACTCTCGAAACAACAGGCACACTGCAAAGCGTCGACCTCGTTTCAAATTTCCTGAAAGGCAACAGCTTCCTCACCTACCGCGTGAAGGCATCGATGCAGGATGCCACGGGCAGCTATTCGCTTCCGGTCCTGCGCGACGGCAAACTCGCCGGCGTACTCTTCAGCTACAACACCAAAGACCAACTCTGCGATGTGGCTTCCACCGACATCGTCAGTCGCTTCCTGCAGGATGCGGCCGATGGCAACTACACCGGATTTCCAAGCCTCGGCATCGCCACCGCACGCACCGAGGACCCCTCATTCCGCCAATGGCTCAAGCTTTCCGACGACGTCGGCGGCATGTACATCCAAACGGTTCGCAAAAAAATGGCAGCCGACCTCGCCGGCATCAAAGAAGGCGATGTTCTTCTTGCCGCCGACGCTTGCCCGATCGATCGCCGTGGCTACTACGATCATCCGACATACGGCAAACTCCTCTGGGGCCACCTGATTCGCGGTACGAAATCGGTCGGCGACACGACAACGCTTTCGATCCTGCGCGATGGCAAAACGATGGAAATCAAGGCCGAGCTGAGCCGCGAACCGGAAGAGGGCAAACTCGTTCCCAGCCACCACTTCGACAAGGCTCCCAATTTCCTCCTCAAAGGCGGATTGCTTTTCCAAGAACTCTCGCGCC
This sequence comes from uncultured Luteolibacter sp., assembly GCA_964419815.1. Taxonomy (GTDB): domain Bacteria; phylum Verrucomicrobiota; class Verrucomicrobiia; order Verrucomicrobiales; family Akkermansiaceae; genus Luteolibacter. The sequence goes on from CAYQRP010000007.1 coordinate 5,397, forward strand.
CTTTGCTCGAAGGATTTGGCGAGGACTGGCAAACCCGCGCCCCGCTCAACCTGCTCGACGCTTTGGAAAATCCGGAAAAATACGAAGATTCCATCGATCGCGTCGTGTTTCTCACGGGCGTGATTCCCACCCCAGCGACTGTCGGATACGAACCACTGCGCAACCTCATCGTCAGCAAAGTGAACGGCAAGCCGATCAAAAACCTGCAGAGCCTCATCGACGCATTCGAGGACAAGCCTCCCACGATTCACTCAATCGAATTCGACGAGGAAAACCTCACGATCAACCTCGACGAGGAAATGTCCTCAACCATCGACTCGCAACTGCTCCAACGCGGAATCAACCGCCTGTCGCGCGCAGAGTAATGAACTCACAGCGACGCGATGCGCATCAGTGAATCGCCCCATCACGGATCACCAGTGTGCGATCGCCGAGCTCGGCCAATGAGGCATCGTGCGTCACCACCACCAGCGTCATCGATTGCTCACGGGCAAGATCGAGCAACATGGTCATGACCTGCGCGCTGTTGGCGGAGTCCAAATTTCCGGTCGGCTCATCGGCAAACAAAACCTTCGGCTCGTTCACGATCGCCCGCGCAATCGCAACCCGCTGCTGCTCGCCGCCGGACAATTCGGCCGGAAGATGATCCTTGCGATGACCAAGTCCGACGCGATCCAGAGCCTTGATCGCCGCCTCAGTTGAATCCACCCCTGCGATCGCACCCGGCACCGCGACATTTTCCAATGCGGTCAATTCCGGCAGCAGATGGAAATTTTGAAACACATAACCGATCTGCCGATTGCGAAAACGAGCCTGCTCCCGACGCCCGAGCGCGTAGAGATCGACGCCGTCAATGCGCACCAGACCACGCTCCGGTCGCTCCAAACCCGCCAGCGTGTAAAGCAAGGTCGTCTTGCCCGCACCGCTCGGCCCACACAAAAAAACCCGCTCGCCCCGACGAATCCGCAGATCCACACCATGCAACACCTCGATCGTCTTGTCGCCGATCCGATAGCCGCGATGCAGGTCCAGCGTTTCAATCATCGTCTCACTCACGCCTGCAAATCTGCCTCCCGGGCGACCTCAAGGCAAGCCCTCGCAGGAACTTCGCCGCACTTCGGTTGACTCCATCAGCCGACTCGACTAAGCATGATCCAGACATGACTGACCGGATCGCCAAAATCATTGCTGCCATCACGCTCCTCTGCATGAGTCAAGCGGAGGCGCAGCTTGCGGCGTCATTCAAGGTCTCCAAAAAACAATTCCTTGCAGGCGAACCGGTCATGGCCGTCATCACCGTCACCAACCATGCCGGACGCGAACTCGTCTTTCAAAGCGACGGACGCTTTCAGTGGCTCGACATCTCCATCAAAAACAGCAACGGCACCATCGTGAATCCCCGAGGTCGCAAACTTTTCGGCCCCATGAAAATCGGCGCCGGCCAAACCCTCGCCCGTGAAGTCGACCTCACCCAACATTTCCAACTCACCGAACCCGGAAACTTTTCGGCCGCCGCCGTGATCCATCCGCCCGGCGACACCGCCGATGGCACCTCAACCAACCGCGTGTTTTTCAGCCTGTCGCCCGGTCGCCCCTACTGGACACAAAAGGTCGGCATTCCAGGAAAGTCCGGACAAACCCGCGAGTTTCGCATTCTCAACTTCAGCGGTGATTCAAAATCCCAACTCTACGCGCAAATCCGCGATGGCCGCACGGGTGAACAAATCCGCACTTTCCTCCTCGGCGACACACTCATGCTGCGCAAACCCAGCGCGACCATCGACCGCAACCAGCGCCTGCATGTGATGTTCCTCACCACTCCCACCATGTGGGTGCACTACGAAATCGATACCGACGGGCGCGTGGCAAGTCGTCAAATTCACCAGCGCGGTGCGATCGGCGACCCGAAACTCATGACCATGGGCGACGGCACGGTCCGTGTCGGAAATTCCATCCCCTACGACGCCAAAGCCGCTGCCGAGGCCCTCAAAAAAACCCGCAAGGCCTCGGATCGACCCGCAGGAACTTATTGAAATCGTCTGCCTCGGCAGGACGATGCAGACCCGTAGCATCAGCTAGGGCACTTGCATTTCAGCTTGAAATTGGCTGAATCTTGCAAAATCCCCCTAAAAAAATTGGCGTTTTGCCACATCTGGGACACATTGCGCTTTACATTGAAGCGATTTTATTAATTTCTCTTAACTATCAAATCTCTTTTGGAATGCTCATAAACACCCTCCAGCGCCTGATCCTCCTAGCCTTGCTGGCTTGCGGCATCAGCGGCTTGCATGCCGCCGATTTCCGCACGGTGGTGATCGATGCCGGCCATGGCGGCCGCGATCTTGGAGGTCAATGGGGCCGCGTTTACGAAAAACACTTGGCGCTCGATACGGCTGTGCGACTCGAGAAACATCTCAAGCGCATGGGCTACCGCACGGTCATGACCCGTCGCGGCGATTACTTTCTCACCCTGCCGCAACGTTGCGAGATCGCCAATCGCTATCGCAACGCAATTTTTGTGAGCGTGCACTTCAACTACACGTGGAAGCAGGATGTCAGCGGCCTCGAAACTTTCTATTACAACAGCGAAGGCCGCAAAATCGCCAGCCAGGTGCAAAGTCGCATGATCCGCTACACCCGCGCAGAAGACCGCGAGGAAAAGTTCGCCCGCTTCTATGTGATCCGCAACACGAAGATGCCATCGATCCTGGTCGAAGGCGGCTTCGTCAGCAACGAAGCGGAGCGCAAGCGCATGAAGCTGGGCCGCTACCGCGAAGCACTCGCCCGCGCGATTGCCGATGGCATCCAACGCTACGACCGCGAGGGCTGAATCCTTCCACTCGGCGGAAAAAGCTCATGTTTTTGGAACTGCGGGGCAGTTGAGCCTGTGATAGCTTAAAGGCATGCCTGCCGTGTCGATTCGTGAAATGCGCGATGCCGAGAGCCGCGCCATGGCATCAGGCCTGACCGAAGAGGAAATCCTCAATCATGCGGGCACTCGACTCGGTCATGCGCTGGCACATTTTTTTCCCCGACCCGGTCATGCCATCGCCTACCTCGGCAAAGGCCACAACGCGGGCGATGCGCTTGTCGCACTCAAAATCCTTCGCGACTCGTACGGCTGGAACATTTCAACCCGCCTCTCTCATCCGATCGACGATTGCGCCCCGCTCACCCGCAAAAAATGGACCGAGCTTGGCCAGATCGAAAATTTGCCCGCATTGCCAGATTGGCAAAACTGCCAGCGGCCGCTCTTGCTGATCGATGCCCTGCTCGGTATCGGTGCCCATGGCCCGATGCGCGAACCACTGCTCAGCTTGGCCCATGAAATGCGCTGGCTGCGCGAAAAGGCAGGCGCTCGCATCGCCGCGGTCGATCTTCCCTCCGGCATCGATGCCGATCACGGAACCGCCACCCCGGGTACGGTCACCTCCGACCTGACACTGATGATCGGTCTCGCGAAACGCGGCCTCTTGATGTCACACGCCGCAGCCCACACGGGTGCCCTTTCGCTCGTTTCGGTCGATTGCCTCAAGCACCCTCAACCGACCGACATCGAACTCATCTGCCCGCAATCCCTGCACTTCGGAAAATCGCCTCGACCTTTCGATTTTCACAAAGGCATGGCTGGCAGAGTCGCGATCCTCGCCGGCTCGACGACTTACCCGGGCGCCGCAGTTCTCGCTGCCATCGGCGCGCTGCGTGGCGGCGCCGGTCTCATCACGCTTCATGCCCCCAAAGACGCAGTCCCGCTCATTGCCCCGCGCTGTCCGCCGGAAATCATCATCCGCCCCTACGCTTCGCCCCTCGAACTTCATGAGATACGCTTTGACTCACTCGTGATCGGTTGCGGCCTCGGTCATTTGGATTCAAACACCGAGAACGAAATGATCCGACTCATCGCCGAAACTCCTGTAACCGCTGTGATCGATGCCGACGCGCTCAATCTCATTGCCGCCAATTCGCTCACCCACCTCCTCGACGAGCGCCACCTGATCACGCCCCACCCTTTGGAGTTTGCCCGACTCTTCCCCGAGCTTGCAAAAATTTCCCGCGAAGCGGCGGTTTCCAACTTCATCCAAAATTCCAAAGCCACCTTGCTGCTCAAGGGCTCGCGCAGCCTCATCGCCCAACGCGGCCATGCCATGCTTGCCAACTCGACCGGCACACCCGGCATGGCCTGCGGCGGTCAAGGCGACCTGCTCTCCGGCGTCATCGGCGCGCAACTCGCCGCCGGCCTCAAACCCATCGAAGCAGCCGCACTCGCCGCATGGATCTGCGGCCGAGCCTCGGAAATCGCTATTCACTCACAATCACAATCCGAGCAATCCCTCAGCCCCAGCGACACGGCCAATCATCTCGGCCAGGCCTTCAGCGACTGGCAATGCGCACGACGCTGAACTTTTTTCCGCCAAAGAAAAAACCAGTGACCCGTTGCCAGGCCACTGGTCCACAAAACACAATGGAAACTGATCGATCAGTTGACGGCCACCGCCGAAGATCCGGTCTCGCCGGTGCGAATGCGGATGGCTTGCTCAACCGATGAAACAAAGACTTTGCCGTCGCCGATCTTGCCGGTGTTCGCGCTTTTGACGATCACCGAGGCCACATTTTCTGCCAGAGCATCGTCGACCACGATTTCGATTTTGACCTTCGGGAGGAAGTCGACGGTGTACTCGGATCCGCGGTAAATTTCGGTATGGCCCTTCTGGCGGCCGAAGCCTTTGACTTCGGTCACCGTCATGCCTTGCACACCCACCTCAGCGAGTGCTTCCTTGACTTCTTCAAGCTTGAATGGTTTGATGATCGCTTCGATTTTTTTCATAATTGGGTGGATTGGTGAATGTGAATAAGCACGGACCGTGCCAACTTTTTTCCAGAATGGAATTTTTTCAACCGCGTGAAAATCTTAGCTCTAGGGCCGGGAAATGACGAGAGGAAAAACCCGTAATCCGCAAAAAACCTGATCAAATCTAGCTTTGGCGGCCACAGACCTCACTGCTTTTGCCTGAGCAAATCGCGGATCTCGGTAAGCAGCTTTTCCTCGGCACTCACCTCGACCGGAGCCGCCTCGGCCGCTGCCTCCGCCTGTTTTTCGGTCAACGCCTTGGCCTTGTTGATGGCTTTGACGACCAAAAACATGACAAAGGCCACGATGACGAAGTTGATGGAAATGGTCACAAAGTTTCCATAAGCGAGCACCGCCGCCTGTTTCTTGGCCTCGGCCAGGTTGGTCGCGGTGACACCCGAAGAAAGCGCCAAAAACTTGTTGCTGTAGTCAACCCCGCCCGAGATCCGGCCGACGAGTGGCATGATCAGATCCTCGATGAACGAGGTGGAGAGCTTGGTGAACGCCGCGCCCATGACAAAGGCCACGGCCATGTCGATGAGGTTGCCCTTGAGTGCAAATTCCCTGAATTCTTTGAACATGATGATTGGTTTGGTGCGTAACGAGCCAAGCCAAGACCATGCGCCAAGCCAAGTGTTTTTTAAGTGCCTCTTGCCTCTTGAATCGGAAGCCTGTTTCCTAGGAGCGAGAAAACGCTTCTATGGCACGCTCATCCCCAGTCCGCCCCGACTCCGCGCGCGAACTTTTGTTCGGCGACCTCTGGGAATTCGACCCCGCGCCCGAATCCGCCCCAGCGCACATCCATTCACATTACGGGCTGTTCATCAACGGACGCTTTGCCGCCGCGAAGTCACGCCGTCGCTTCGATTCCATCTCACCCCGCGACGGCGCCAAGTTGGCCGAAATTTCCGAAGCGAACACCGCCGATGTCGATGCGGCTTATCAAGCCGCTGCCAATGCCTTCAAATCGTGGAGCAAACTTTCCGGACGCGATCGCTCGAAATTTCTCTTCCGCATCGCCCGACTCCTCCAGGACCGCGCGCGCGAATTCGCGGTCGCCGAAACCCTCGATGGCGGCAAACCAATCCGCGAGTCACGCGACTTCGATCTGCCGATGGCGGCCGCGCATTTTTTCTATCACGCCGGTTGGGCCGACAAACTCGACCATGTCGTCCCCGGCCGTAAGCTCGCGCCACTCGGCGTCATCGGTCAGGTGATCCCATGGAATTTCCCCCTGCTCATGTTGGCATGGAAAATCGCACCAGCGCTAGCCACCGGCAACACGGTAGTGATCAAGCCCGCCGAGACCACATCGATCACCGCACTGAAATTTGCATCGATCCTGCAAGATGCCGGACTCCCGCCCGGTGTGGTCAACATCGTCACGGGCGGACCAAAAACTGGCGCACTCGTGGTGAATCACCCGCTCGCCGCAAAGATCGCCTTCACGGGATCCACCGAGGTGGGGAAAATCATCCAACATTCGCTCGCAGGCACAGGCAAAAAACTCTCGCTCGAACTCGGTGGCAAGGCTGCCAACATCGTCTTTGAAGATGCGCCGATCGATCAAGCGGTCGAGGGCGTGATCAACGGCATCTTCTTCAATCAAGGCCATGTCTGTTGCGCCGGATCCCGACTGCTCGTGCAGGAAGGCATCGAGAAAAAATTCACCGCACACCTGAAACGCCGCATGGCCAGCCTCCGTGTTGGCGATCCGCTCGACAAAAACACCGATGTGGGCGCGATCAACTCGCTCGCCCAGTTGAAAAAAATCCAAGAGCTTGTGCAATCGGGCATCGATGATGGCACGGAAATCCATCAGCAGGCCTGCCAACTTCCCAAAAAAGGTTTCTATTTTCCACCCACGCTCTTCAGCGGCGTGTCGATGAGTCAACGCATCGCCAACGAGGAAATTTTCGGGCCCGTCCTCTCGATCCTCACTTTTCGCACTCCCGAAGAGGCGATCGAAAAAGCCAACAACACCCGCTTCGGACTGTCTGCCGGGGTGTGGACCGACAAGGGTTCACGCATGCTAATGATGGCCTCACGTCTCAAGGCCGGCGTGGTCTGGGCCAATACGTATCATAAGTTCGATCCCGCAAGCCCCTTCGGTGGCTACAAGGAATCCGGCTTTGGTCGCGAGGGCGGCAAACACGGGTTGCTCGAATATTCCCAACTTGTCTGAACTGCCAAACGATCATGAGCCACACCGACCATACCGATTCATGCGCCGCGATCATCGTCGCCGCAGGCAACAGCCGCCGACTCGGCCATGACAAACTCGCATGGACGCTCAACGGCGTCACTGTCTTGCGGCGCAGCATCAACGCGTTTCTCGAAGCACAAAGCATCCAGTCGATCGTGGTGGTCTGCCCGCTGGATCGCTGGAACCAAATCGAGCGCGAAAATTTCACCAAGCCGGTGATCCGCGTCGATGGCGGCAAGGAGCGTCAGGATTCGGTCGCCGCCGGACTCGCAGCCCTTCCTGCCAACACGCAATTCGTCGCCGTTCACGATGGCGCACGCCCGCTTGTTTCTCCCGATGACATCGACCGCTGCGTCGAAACCGCCCGCAAATTTGGTGCAGCCGCCCTCGCACGTCGCGCCACCGAAACGATGAAGCGCTCGGATGATCATGATTTCAACATCGCACCAGTCGACCGCCAAAACCTCTGGTGCATGGAAACCCCGCAAGTGTTTCAAACAAGTCTTCTCTGTGAAGCAAGCAAAGCAGCCTCACGCGATGGTCTCAGTGCCACTGACGAAGTCAGCGCCGTCGAACAACTCGGCACCCCGGTGAAATTCGTCGAGTCGAGCCGACCGAATCTGAAAATCACCACACCCGCCGACCTCGCGCTCGCCGAAGCGATGGCAAAAATCCAAACCACCGCATGAACAAGGCAAATTACGATTGGTGCCAGATCGATGATGGCCCGCGCCTCGCGGTCGCCACCCTGCCCGATGCGGAATGCGCGTCGTTCGCGATCCATGTGCCCGCGGGAAGTCGCGACGAATCAAGCCTGCCCGCAGGTCTTGCCCACTTTGTCGAACACATGGTCTTCAAGGGCACTCACACCCGCAGCGCGCGCGACCTGACCTTCGAAATCGAAAACGTCGGCGGTCAAATCAATGCCTGCACCAGCGAGGATCAAACGACCTACGAAGGTCGCGCCGATGCCGACCAACTCGCGACACTCGCAAGCGTGATCTGCGACATGGTTTGGAACGCGAGCTTTCCTGACGCGGAAATCGAGCTCGAGCGCGAAGTGATCCGTGAGGAAATTACCCTCTACCGAGAATCGCCCTCCGATCACATTGGCGACCTGATCTCCAAAGCGCTCTGGGGCGAGCATCCGCTCGGCAGCCCGATCTCGGGAAACGCCAAAAGCATCTCCCGCATCACCCGCCAACACCTCGTCGATTTCACCGCGCAGCATCACTTTCGCAAGGACATGGTGATCGCCGCCGCAGGGCCTTTTGCCCTCGACGAAATTCACGCGCTTGTTCGCCCGCTCATGCCGAAAAATTTTCACGACGGCTGCCGCCCGACACCATTCGATCGGCACTCATCTACGATGAACATCGTAAATGAATCCCGCGACACGGATCAACTCCAGCTCGCTCTGGCCTGGCACACCCCCGGCCGCCACTCGCCGCAACGCCATGCGCTGCGCTTGCTCAGCCTCATGCTCGGCGAATCGGCCAGCTCGCGACTCTTTCTCGAACTCCGTGAAAAACGCGGACTCTGCTATCAGATCGCCAGCGATGTGACCTTTCTCGACGAAACGGGCGCCTTTGAAATTCACGCCGGACTCGCCCCCGAAGGCCGCAACGAAGCACTTGATTGCATCCACGCGCAAATCGACGACCTCTCCACCCGCGGCCCCGCCGACGAAGAATTGGAACGCGCCAAACGCCTCGCGATTTCGCAAAACAAGCAAGCTCTCGAATCCACCGCCGCCCACGCCACATGGGCCGGCGAATGCCTGCTTGAGTTCGGCCGCATCCCCCACCCGCTCGAATGGCGGGACCAAATGCTTGCCGTCACTCGCGATGACATCCAATCGGCCGCCACGCTAATTTTCTCCGGCCAAACACCCGCGATGGCGGAAATCAAGCCCGACGCGACCTAAGCCACCGCGCCATGCCCTTCCAAGCTTTCAGCCGCGAACATCTGATCGTTGTCCTCATCGGCAGCTCGATCACCGCGGCTCTGCTCATCGCAGCAAAGTCAAACTCCCGCAGGCAAATCATCATCACCCGCCTGCTCGCCATCATCAACCTCGCCGCCTACCCGCTCAACCTGATCGCATGGAAAACCCACGGTCAGGCAGCGAGTCTGGAAAACCTCCTGCCGCTCCACCTCTGCGACATCGCCGCCTTTGTTGCCGGACTCGCCTTGCTCACAGGAAACCATCTGCTGCGCACCCTCACCTATTTCTGGGGACTCGCCGCCACGCTCCAAGCCCTCATCACCCCCGCGATTTCCGCCAACTTCCTCACGCTTCCTTTCGTCAGTTTTTTCATCCAGCACTTCGCGATCGTCGCCGCCGCCATTCATATTCCTCTCGTCGAGGGCTGGCGTCCGAAATCCCCGCTCTGGAAATCCCCCTTCGATGCTTACTTGGGTGCTTTCGCTTACATGGTTTTTTCGATCGCCATCAACCAATGGCTCGGGACCAATTTCGGCTTCACTTCACGCCCGCCCGACGCGGCCAGCGTGATCGACCACCTTGGCCCATGGCCATGGTACCTCGCCTCCTTCCAACCTCTCGCCTTTTCGCTGTTTTTCATCCTCGCCCTGCCCCTGCGAAGCCTCAAAAACTAGCAAGCAAGGGGATTTTGCGAATGAACAAACAAATTCGCCCGCAGGCCTCGCTTTCCGTGAACCAGAGCCCATGACCCCACTCAGCCTCATGTCCGAAAACAAAGCCGCGCCAACCGAATGGCGCCAATGGCTGGAATTGCACGCCCCCAAACTTCTGCTTTTTGCCCGCCAACAAACCCGCTCCCGCGAGGATGCGGAAGATGTCCTTCAAGATGCCTTGGTGAAACTCATCGAAAAACTTCGCAACGACCAGTTCATCGGCGGATCCGACGCCTGGCAGTCCTACCTCTATGCGACCATTCGCCGCCTCGCCATCGACCTCGGCCGCCGCGATGACCGCAGAAAACGCCGCGAAGACATGGTCGCCGGCGAAGCTCCCGCATCCGATGCCGGCAGCTCGCACCCGTGGTTCGACTCCGATTCCTCCGACGACGAAACCCGCAGCCAACTCGAATCCAAACTCAAGGAGCTTCCGCAAAAATTCGCCGAGGTGATCGTGATGAAAATTTGGGGCGAACGCACCTTCGCCGAAATCGCCGAAATCCTCGACATTTCCCAAAACACCGCCGCCTCGCGCTACCGCTACGGACTCGAAGCCCTCAAAAAATCCCTCGGCAGCGCCCGCCGCCGCGGAGACCTTTCCATCTGAACACATACCGCCCGCATTCGCCATGCACGACGACCTCGCACAACTCGAAGCCGAACTCCGCAATCTGCGCCCCGCCGGCTCGCACGATCAATTCATCAAACGCCTTGAAGCCTGCGCCCACGGCGATTGGGCAGAACCGCTCCATGGCGAACTCGAGCTCGAGGAAAAACTACGAGCTCAAGCGCCCGCACGCCTCGACCCCACTCTGATGGCTTCCCTCGAAGCGATCTGCACCACCATCCCGTTTCCAAAGGAGAAAAACATCGTTGGTTTCCCAAAATCAAAATCCCGCCCGCCCGTCACCAAACGCAGCCAATTCGCCGCGGCCGCTGCCATCGCCCTTCTGGGCGCCGCCACCGCCTTGCTTCTCCCAATCAAGGGCAACAATCCCTCGGCTCTCGCAGATGACGCGCGCCCGACTCAGACCACCCGACCCGCCAACGCGGTGCTGACCCCCGCCTCGTTCAAACGCGGCCTCACCGCCGCCAGCGACGAAGGCGTCGTCTGGCAATCCAGTCAGGGCCCCCACCGCGTACTCAAATTCACCTATCAGGACTGTGCCACCCTCCGCGACGACAAAGGCCGCACCTATGAGGTCGAGCAGCCGCGCGTGGAATACATTTTCGTCCCCGCCAAAACGGACTGATTCCACTGCTTGAACAAATTCGGCGAACTACTACGCTCATCGTATCAAAGACATCGATATGAAATACGGTCCAATCCTCACCGCCATCACCGCCAGCCTCATGGCCACCCGCGCGCCAGCCATCGAGGCTCCCGTCGATGACGCTCCTCCCCCGCCACGCAGCCTTGCCCGCGAGAGCGAACAAGTCGCTCCACCCGCCTGGCAATCGGAAGCACCTCTTCCGCCCGTGACCCAACAGAACTCAATCGGAAATGCCCAAAACTCCAAAAACGGCAGCGCTTTCCTCGGAGTCGTTTCCGAACCCGTGCCGGATACCTTTGCCTCCCACCTTGGCATCGAGAAGGCAATCGTGGTGAAAGGCCTCATGCCCGATGGCCCAGCCGCCAAAGCGGGCATCGCCGCCAACGACATCATCACCCGCATCGGCAATCAGGCGATCCAGACCCCCGACGAGCTCACCCGCAAGGTTTCCTCCCACCAACCCGGCGAAAAAATCAGCGTCGAAATCATCCGCAAAGGCAAAGCCCAGACTCTTGATGTCACGCTCGGTCAGCGCCCGAACGAATTTGCCGATGCCACCCCCAAACCGCGCGATGCGAAACCCGAGCTGCAAACCATCCCCAACGATCTCCGCGAACGCGTCCGCCAAATGCTTGGTGAAAACTTTGGCGAGCGGGAAATGAATTTCGAACGCGAATTCCAAGGCCTGTTTCCGGAAATGAACGACGCGATGAAACAGCTTCGTCAGCACATGGACAATGCCATGCGCAATTTCGAAGCGCCCAAGATTTCCCGCGAACGCGGCATCCAACTCCAACAGGGAGCCACCTTCCGCCTCAGCGATGAGAATGGCAGCGTCGAGATCCATTCCAACAACGGCAGCAAGGAGGTCACTGTCCGCGGCACCGACCAAAAAATCACCTGGAGCGGACCTTGGGACACCGCTCAAGACAAAGCCGCCGCACCTGAGGACGTTCGCAAACGCATCGATGCGCTCAACATCGACTCCTGCTTCAGCGGCAACGGCATCAGACTCCGCTTCGGCGGCCTTCCCGAAAACGAATGAGTTGCCACACACTCCAACCGCTTTTTCATGGGTAAACAACGCGATGGGTTTTCGCGTTGATGGTGTAACCCGCGTCGGATGCGTCCGGCGCGGGTTTTTCATGCCGATGCCAATCCATGAGATACCATCCCAAGATGAGCACTGATGACGCTGATTGACTGATTTTATATCAATGAAATCAGTGGTTCAACTACCCCATCAGCATCTAGAATAAACTAAAACCGCCGCACCACCGTATCCACACGCTGACGTTCATCAGCCTCAGGATAATCGAGCGTAAAATGCAGTCCGCGCGACTCCTTGCGACGCAGCGCGCATTCGACGATCAGACCCGCAACCGCCACGAGATTGCGCAACTCGAGAATGTCGGAGTTCACCCGATGACCCCAATAAAACTCCCTCACCTCGCGCTTGAGGTTGCGCAAGCGCGCCGCCGCACGCCGCAGACGATTGTCGGTGCGCACGATGGAAACGTAGTCCCACATCAGACGGCGAATTTCATCCCAATTGTGATAAATCACCACCAACTCATCAGGCTCGGCCGTATCGCCATGCTCCCATTCGGGAATCGGCGGCGGATTCGGGGCCTCCTTACTCGGCGGATAAAGCCGCATCATTTCATCCAAAGCTCGCCTCGCCATGACATTGCCCTCAAGCAGCGAATTGGATGCCAAACGATTCGCTCCGTGCAAACCGGTGCACGCCACTTCGCCGATCGCAAACAACCCGCGAATGGCCGTCTTTCCCTGATTGTCGGTCAACACGCCGCCACACTGATAATGCGCCGCCGGGACCACCGGAATCGGCTGCGTCTCGCAGTCCAAACCAAACTTCATCAGCGTCTCATGAATGTACGGAAAACGCTCCTTCATGAAACCCTTCGGCTTGTGGGTCACATCCAGATAAACGCACGCCGCACCGGTGCGCTTGAGCTCGCGGTCAATGGCACGCGCCACGATGTCACGCGGCGCAAGAGATCCTCGCGGATCAACCTTTTTGGTGAAATCTTCGCCCTTGGCATTGATCAATATCCCGCCCTCACCGCGAACCGCCTCACTCACCAAAAACGATCGCGCTTCAGGCCCCCTCGCGCCGGGATTGTAAAAACAGGTCGGGTGAAACTGAACAAACTCCATGTTCGCAATGGATGCCCCCGCACGCCAACCCAGGGCCACCCCATCACCGGTCGCAGAATCGGGATTGGTGGTGTAAAGGTAAACCTTGCCGCATCCGCCCGCCGCCAAGACCACACGATCGGAGCGCATGACTTTTACCTCACCGGTTTTTCTTTCCAACACATAAGCACCGAGCACCCGATCATCGGCCACCGCTCCGAGCTTCGATGTGGTGATGAGGTCGATGACAAAATGGTTTTCCAAAATCGTCAGGTTCGGCGTTTTGCGCGCGGCTTCGATCAAGGCCCGCGCGATTTCCCGTCCAGTCGTATCCTTGGCATGCAGGATGCGTCGATGGGAATGACCACCCTCACGACCCAAAAGGTAATGATGATCCTCACGATCGAAGCTCACTCCGTAGTTCACCAGATCGCGAATCGCCTCCTCCCCATCACCGACAATCGTGCGCACCATGCTTTCACGGCAAAGTCCGGCACCGGCGATCAGCGTGTCATTCACATGCATTTCCACCGAATCGCCCGCATCCCGCTCTTCTTGCGACAACACGGAAGCAATCCCACCCTGCGCCCATGCGGTGTTGGATTCGAAAACATCGCCTTTGGCCACCACCACCACCGACCCGTGACGCGCCGCCCTCAATGCAAAGGAAAGGCCCGCAATCCCTGCGCCGATGACCATGAAATCCGCATTCATCGCCGCCACCATGAACCCGACCGGCCGCGCAACCAAACAAAATTCGCCGCTCACGCGACTTGACCCGCAGGCCTGCGACCCTCACCTCTCGTGCATGAATTACTTCATCACGGGTACCGACACCAATGCAGGCAAGACCTACGCAAGCTGCCTGATGCTCGAAGAGCTGCGCCGCCAAGGCATCGACGCGGTCGGCTACAAGCCCATCAGTTGCGGCGACCGAGACGATGCCGCACTGCTCGCCGCCGCTTCAGGCGGGCTTCCCATCGATGAAGTCAACCCGCTCCATCTCAAGACCGCCGTCGCTCCGCTCGTCGCCGGCATGCTCGAAAACCACCCGATCGACCCGCAAATCCTGATCGATGGCTACCACCGACTAGCAGCCAAGCACGCACAGGTCCTCGTCGAAGGAGCAGGCGGATGGGAAGTCCCCATCGCCACCAACTTCCGCGTCTCCGACCTCGCCAAAGCACTCAATCTCCCGGTCATTCTCGTCGTCGCCAACCGCCTTGGCGCCCTCAACCACACACTGCTCAGCATCGAGGCCATACGCACCAAAGGCCTGCACTGCGCCGGCATCATTCTCAACCAACTCGACGACGAACTCGACACCGCCATGATCACCAACAAAGGCCTGATCGAAGAACTCAGCGGCGTCCCGCTCATCGACCATCTCATTCATCAGCAGAATTTCATCAACCTGGAGGCGCTGGCTGACTGTTGAAAAACCCAAGTCCTGCTTATCCAAAACGCTTTTCAGATTGGCTTTTGCCGAAGTTGATTTATGGTTTGATGCCATGAACTTGTCACTTCCAGACGAACCAGCACTCGCATCGTTCAACGAAGCGGAATTAAGACTAGAGCTTGCCATTGCGCTTTTCTCCAGCGGTAGGGTATCGAGAACCGTGGCAGCATCCATCGCCGGTCACGATCAATTTGCATTCGATAAGGAGCTCTTCCGTCGCCGTATCCCCTCTTTCACTGAAGAAATGTTGGAAGAGGATCTTCGCAATCTCCCATCCCGCAGGACTGCGTGATTGTTGTCACCGACACATCCGTCATACTCAACCTCTGCTTGCTGGATCTTGCACATGTACTTCCCTCCATCTTTGGGAAGGTTTACGCGCCTCCTGCAGTACGAGATGAATTCATGAGGCTTTCCAACAACGATCCGCGATTTCTTTCACTTGAATTTCCAAGCTTCATCGAAATCAAGGCACCCGTCGCCATCCATTCCCTACTACCCCATTCACGTCTCCACCGCGGAGAATGCGAAGCCCTTTCATTGGCTGCGGAGCTAAACGCCTCACGGGTTCTCATGGATGAAAGAGCCGGCCGTGCTGCTGCAGCGATGCTCGGGCTGCCATGCATAGGTCTTCTCGGAATCCTCATCGAAGCCCGGAGATGCAACTTGATTGCCCAACTTGCTCCCTTGTTGGACCAACTCCATACAGAGGCAAATTTTTGGTTCTCTCCAACACTAAGGATTCAAGTTCTCCAGCTTGCTGGCGAAATCCCCTGAAATTGATTCACCTAAGACATGAACTTCTCACTCACCCCAAATCTCCAAGCTCGGGGAAATCGGCGATCCTCTCCAACTTGACCCCGTACAATTTCGCAA
>CAYQRP010000008.1:0-20107 GCA_964419815.1 uncultured Luteolibacter sp.
AAGGAATTCGCCCCTCGGGCAAACCCACAAATTCCAAAGCATGATGCGCATCCAAAGCGACCCGCAAGGCATTCGAATCCGCCAGACCGATGTCCTCCGATGCGGCAATGACCAACCTCCGCGAAATGAACCTCGGGTCCTCGCCCGCGTGCAACATCTTGGCGAGCCAGTAGAGCGCGGCATCAGGATCCGAACCGCGGATGGATTTGATGAATGCCGACGCGGTGTCGTAGTGCGCATCACCATCGGCATCGTAAACCACCGCCTTGCGCTGGATCGATTCCTCAGCCACTTCCAGCGTGATCCGAATCACCCCACCCGCGTCCGCCGGCGTTGTCATCACCGCAAGCTCCAACGCAGTCAGCGCCTTGCGTGCATCGCCGTCGGATTTTTCGGCAAGGTGCTGAAGTGCATCGGCACTCGCCTCGATCGGCTTTCCACCAAACCCGCGATCCTTATCCGCCAAGGCCCGTTGCAACAAACTCACGACCTCGTCTGCCGGCACAGGCTCAAGCTGAAAAACCTGCGAGCGTGAAACCAAAGGTGAATTGACATGAAAATACGGATTGTGAGTCGTCGCGCCAATGAACCTCACCACCCCGCGCTCAATATGCGGCAACAACACATCCTGCTGCGCTTTGTTGAATCGATGAATCTCGTCAATGAACAAGATCGTCGTCTCGCCTCTCAATTCGCGCCAGGTTCGGGCCTGATCAATCCTCGCGCGGATCTCCGCCACATTCGACTCCACGCCATTGAGCGACTCAAACCGAGAGCCAGTCGTCCGCGCAATCACCCCCGCCAAGGAAGTTTTTCCAGTTCCGGGCGGACCGTAAAAAATCAGCGAGGTGAAACGATCCGATTCGATCGCGCGCCGCAGCAATTTCCCTTCGCCCAAAATGTGAAGTTGCCCCGCCACCTCATCCAAGGACCGCGGCCGCATGCGCGAAGCGAGCGGTTCAGGAGCCTCGCCCTTATGTGCTGTGGCGACTGGATTGGAAAAAAGATCGGACACGCTCAAGACCTCCAGCATTCCACATGTTCGCCGCTTTGCCAGTCGATAAAATCCAAGCTCAGGCTAGATCCGTCACCAGCACCTTCGCCCACCAGTCGCGGTAAGCCTCGATGAATGCCTTGTGCATCGGATGCACCTGATACGCATTATGATCCTCAAGCGTGGCAAACTGCATGCTCAGCGCGTAGTCCCAGGACTGATCTACCACCGGCCTGATCTCAACTTCAGCAGGCACGGCCCAGCGGCCGCCCGCCACGAGATCCATCTCAAAGAGACCTGCCAACGCATTCTCAAAGTCCGTACGGTCCGCCGCATTTTGCCGTCCTTCCTTAAGCCAAAAGTACACATGATGATCCATGTCGCGGGTTTATCGTCAGCCCCATGCATCCACAAGCCCCGATTCCTTCGGTTTCGACAAAACCAATTTTCCTTTGCCACCAACTCGACTCGCCCTATCCTTCGGCACCCCCATGCGATTGATCCTCCTCGCGCTATTCCCACTACTGGTCCACGCCGCGTTCGCCGCTCCCTCGGATGTCTACCGCTCGGTCCTGCGCATCGAAGTCTCAAGCCAAGTGCCCGACTACCAAACCCCATGGAATTCCGGCCGATTCGGTGGCGGCATTGGCACGGGTTTCATCATCGGGAAAAATCGCATTCTCACCAACGCACACGTGGTCTCCAACGCCCGACGCGTGCTCATCACCGTGCACGGCAGCCCGGTGAAATACCCGGCAAAAGTTGAACACATCGCCCATGACTGCGACCTCGCCCTACTCTCTGTCGAAGACTTCAAGGACTTCGAATCATTCCCCACATTCTCATTGGGCGATGTACCAAGCCTCGAGTCGGAAGTCCGCGTGATCGGCTACCCGATCGGCGGCGACCGCATCTCGGTCACCCGCGGCGTGGTATCGCGCATCGACTTTCAAACTTACTCCCACACCCGCGCCGATTCCCATCTCGCCATCCAGATCGACGCCGCCATCAACCCCGGCAACTCCGGTGGCCCGGTGATTCAGGGCGACAAAGTCATCGGCGTTGCTTTCCAAGGACTGCGCCAAGCCGACAACACCGGCTACATCATCCCGACACCAGTGGTGAAGCGCTTCCTCAAGGACGTCGACGACGGAAAATACGATCAGTATGTCGACCTCGGTTTTTCGGAATTTCCGCTGCACAACCCCGCCATGCGCGCGGCACTCGGTCTGCCCGACAACGGTACCGGCGTGCTCGTCACCCGCGTCATTGCCACCAGCGCGAGCGATGGATTTCTTCAACCGGGCGATGTGATCACCGAGCTCGATGGCTACAAGGTCGACAGCGCCGGCATGGTCGAAATCGATGGAGAAACGGTAAGCCTCAGGGAAATATCCGAACGCAAGTTTGCTGGCGACAAGGTGGCCGTGCGCTTCCTGCGGGATGGCGCTTGGAATGATGTGGAAATTTCGCTCAAGCCGATACCGGCCGCCCGCATGTATGCGATCGAGTACGAAAAAAAACCGCGTTACATCATGTTTGCCGGACTCGTTTTCCAACCGCTCGACACAAACCTATTCGCCACGGCAAAATTTGACGATGTCACGGTGCGCCGACTCTACACGGACTACATGCCCAAAGGGCTTTTCCAGAAGCATCGCGATGTGGTGATCCTCACCCGCATCGAAAGCGATCCGATCACCAGTCAGCTCGGCGACTTCTCCGGCTATGCCGTCAATAAAATCAACGGCGTCGAAGTCACCGACCTGCAACAAGCCTACGATCTGCTTCACCCGCAAACGGTGCCCGAGTTCCATGTGATCGAACTCTTTGGTGCCGAGAGGCCGGTGGTCATCCCCACCGCCAAAGTTGCCGAGGCCGAGGCCCGCATCGCCAAAGCCTACGGCATCAGCAAGATGGAAAACCTCAGCGACTGACCATGCCCCGCGCCGGCATCGCACTCGGGTCGAACCTCGGCGACCGCATGGCCAAGCTCCATGAGGCCATACGCCTGATCGAAAAAATCGCTGTCAACAACGAGCCGTTTCTCAAAGCACGCATCTATCAAACCGACCCGCTTCACTGCCCGCCCGACTCACCGGATTTCCTCAACACCGTGGTCGAATTCGGCTTCGAAGGCAGCGCCGAAAAACTTTTGGAACATACGCGAGCCATCGAAAAATCCATGGGGCGCACTGCCAACCCGCAACGCAATGCCCCGCGCCTGATCGATGTCGACATCCTCTACCTGGGCGAAGAACGACGCGACTCTATCGATCTTGTTCTTCCTCACCCGCGTCTGCACGAACGCCGCTTCGTACTGCAGCCGCTGGCCGACATCAGGCCCGAGCTCATCCTGCCGGGTCAGTCGAAACCGATCTCATCTCTGCTCAATGAACTTGCAGACAAGGACGGGATACTGGTCGAAGTTGCCTGATCACTCAGGCCCCGGTCTCCCACTCACCGAAGTTGCGGAACTTGTCGTAACGGGCCTCGAGAAGTTTAGAAACGCTCATCTTTTCGAGTTCGTCCAAGTGCTTTGAAACAACCTCCCGGAACGCAGCAGCGGTAGCTTGATGATCATGATGCGCGCCACCGGTTGGCTCGGGCACCACGTCATCGATAAGATCAAGCTTCTTAAGGTCGGGCGCAACGAGCTTCATCGCATCAGCCGCCTCAGGTGCATGCTTGCGATGCTTCCACAAAATGGCGGCACATCCCTCGGGACTGATCACCGAGTAATACGCGTTCTCGAGCATGATGACGCGGTCCGCCACACCGATTCCCAAAGCACCACCGGACCCGCCCTCGCCAAGCACGACAGCGACGATCGGCACCTTGAGCAGCATCATTTCCCTGAGGTTGAAAGCGATAGCCTCGGCGATATTTCGCTCCTCGGCGCCGATTCCCGGAAAGGCTCCCGGGGTGTCGATCAGCGCAACCACCGGCAGACCGAATTTTTCAGCCAGTTTCATCAAACGCAAAGCCTTGCGATACCCCTCGGGATGCGCGCTGCCGAAGTTGCGCTTGAGGTTCTCTTTGGTGTCCCGACCTTTCTGATGACCGATCACCACAACGCGGCGATCACCCAAACGCGCAAATCCTCCCGGCATCGACGCGTCGTCTCCAATGTGACGATCGCCATGAAGCTCGCAGAAATCCGTGAATGCGTGAGCAACGTAATCCAACATGAAAGGGCGCGAGGTGTGGCGTGCGATTTGCACGCGCTGCCAAGGAGTCAGGTTTTCATAAATCCTCGCGCGTGTCTCCGCCAGTTTCGATTCCATCGTCGAAATTTCGGCCGAAAGATCGATGTCCTGAGAGGCCGACTTGGCGCGAAGCTTTTCCAGTTCGCGTTCAAGTTCCGCTGCCGGCTTTTCGAAGTCGAGGAGCTGCATGGGCGGAGTTTCGCGACTCGATGCCGCCGATGCAAGACAGGAGATTCACCGGCAGCGATCAACGGATTTCCACCTCGTTGCCGGGTCGGCACAGCAGAAAAAATTCCTCCATATCGGCACTTGCCAGCAGGACCGCTCCCTCGGGCGGAACACCCTCGCCATCCCAGCCTTGGATCTTCAAAGCCGGCCGTGCGAGCCAAACGGCCTTTGGCGACTGCCTGTAAGCCGCCGTGCCAACACGCAGCTTCTGTTCTGGCGGACCTGCCACCTTCGATTGGATGACATAACCGCCACGCTGACGCGCCATGCGATCGACCAATTGCAAAACCGCAAACTCGCAAAGATACCGCCCGCCATCCCACACCGAAATCGCCTTTCTGTCGGTCTCCAGAACGAAATGAAAATCCAAGGGCAGCATCAACAACCTTTCCCCCTCCTTGGCGCGCCGCAAATCCAGCGACGGATTGAGCTGCAGAAGGCAATCGAGATGACTTCGGCATTTCTCGGCAGCCTGTTCATAGGTCTCACCACGCTGCATGTAATGGAAAACCTTGCCCTCGAGATGCCCGACGGAAAACAGCTCATCGAGGTTCATCTCACCTAAAAGTTTTCTTGCGGCATCAGCCCTGACGGAAAGGGGATGATTGGAAATGATCACGCCCAGTTTCTCACGCGCCTCAGCAAGCTTGCCTTCCGCCATCAACTGCCGCGCCGCATCATAAAACTGCTCACCGGGATCGATCACCGGCGCGTTTTTTGCCGCCACCACCGCTGCCAATTTCTCTGAAGCCCGTTCGGCCGCAATCCGTTCCTTGACGGGGACCACCCTTTCAAACAATCCGCCCAAGGGCCTGACCAAGGCGTGATAGGCAAGCGCCCCACTGAACGCAACGAGCACCGTCACGAACACCGCCGCACTGGTCTTGAATACGGTCCCAACTGTCATGGCCGTGGGTTTCAGATCAATCCTCGACGCTTGAAATCGAATGCGTTGATCTCATGCGAACGCTGAATCATCTCGAAGGAAAATTTGAGAATCGACACCTCCCACGCGTCATCCACCCCTTCAATCACCGCACGCGAGGGATTGCCCGTGCGACGAATATCCTCCATCACGCGCTCGCGAACGGCGTCGATGTGATCGCACACGATCTCCTCGTGCACCGCACTGCGGCGGAAATGAAATCCGTACTGCAAAAACGCCAAATCCCTACCCTGCGAGCGAAACTTCTCGACCATCTCGTCAAACCTCTCGCGCGCGTTTGAATCAAATCCCTCGAGTTGAATCTCACGCAAAGCCTCGGGTTTTAAAATTCGCGGACGCTGCGCCTCAACCTCGCCGGTGCGAATCCGCACCTCGCCCACACGATCCATCAACTCGCTGATCAATTGAAACTCAAAGCGCGTCTCGCCAAAGGTCATGATCCGATGATCCGGCTCACGAAGAACTCTGGTGGTCTCGAGCGCGTACTGAATGTCGTCCTGCGAATGCATGGCAAAGCGATGATCGGCTTGCTTGGAGTATTTTCAACGAAAACGACAAGGGCGGACACCGCGAAGGAGCCCGCCCTTGAAAATTTGTTCCAAAAGGTGGATCAGCCCTGCTGGCTGTTGATGTAGCTGACGACGTCGCCGACGGCTTGAAGCTTCTCTGCTTCTTCGTCCGGCACTTCGATGTCGAATTCCTCTTCGAAGGCCATCACCAGCTCTACCGTGTCGAGCGAGTCGGCTCCAAGGTCCTCAACAAATTTGGCCTCAGGGGTGACTTGGTCGGCGTTGACGCCGAGCTGGTCGACGATGATGTCCTTTACGCGGTCTTCGATGCTTTTGTCTGACATAATGTGGGTGGTTGGTGTTGGAGTTGGAGATGCTTAGTGCTGGGAGGTCGGGCTTGGCAACCCATAAAATAAAACCGGTGGAGATTTCGGTGGTTGACTTGCCCCGCTCAAGTGGTTTCGGGCCTTTCGCCCGGTGCTTCCGCTGGATCTGAAGCCACGGCGTAGTCGACAATTTCGCCCGAAAATTTCGAGCGGATCAGTTTCATCAAACGCTCGGCCGGCTCATCGTGCGCGAGGTTGAAGCCACCGTAAGTCAGCCCGTCCAAGCGCATCCTGCCTTTGCCGGATTCATCCTCATAATCGATAAAGGCCAATCCCTTGTTGCTCCACTTGCGCAAATCGAGGCGCTTCATTGCGGCGTAGGAAACCTTTTTTCCCTGCTGCGACCTTAGCCCCTCCTCGTCGCCCTCGATCCTGCGGGACATCGTTCGCAGGAAAATGAATACCGCCGCTACGGCCAATCCAACGCAGATCCAGAACACGACCCATTGCTCGCGGATTTTTCCGGCATCGTAGGGTTGCTCGGGCGGATTCGAGCTCAGCCCTTCTTCTCCCGAATACTCAAGCCACAGCTTGTTCCACTGCATCGGCAGCATTCGATCGTAATCGTGCAGCACAGTCGGCCATGGCATCGGCAGCTTCAGGTCGGCGGGCAATGTGGAGTGATCCTCCGGAAACTTCACCGATTGCTTCGCGGCGTGCTCCTTCCATGATTCCGAAGTCAGCCCACCCTGCGCCTTCATCGCTGCAAATTGCTCGTTGGCGACTTGGAAATTCCGATGAAGGAAATAAACCATGTTTTTCTTCCGATAGCCGTAAGATCCATCGATGAAAAACAGAACGGCAAACACCACCAGCATCAGGAGTATCAACAAAACCCGCGACACGAACCAGCGGGTCGGCTTGCACACGATGGGCACTTGATTCCTCATGCGCCACATTAAGACGGGCAAACGGATCCACTGGCAAGCGAAACGGTTTGGAAGAATTTGGGGGATTTTTGGATTTTTTTGGGTTTTTTCCTACGATTCCCGCTTGTTCAAAGCCGGTGGGTCGTTTACGCAGTCCGCGCCATGCCTATCGCTACACCCGCCCAATACCGTGCCATGCTCGATGCCGCCCAAAAAGGTGGCTACGCCTACCCCGCGATCAATGTGACATCGATCACAACCATCAACGGTGCTCTCCGCGCATTTGCCGAAGCCAAATCCGACGGCATCATCCAAATTTCCACCGGTGGTGGCGAATTTGCCTCCGGCACCGCCGTGAAGGACGCCGCCTACGGTGCGATCGTCCTCGCCGAGGCCGCCCACCTGCTCGCCGAAAAATACGACGTGCTCATCGCCCTCCACACTGACCACTGCCATCCGAAAAAGGTCGACCCATTCCTCCGCCCGCTGCTCGAAGCATCCAAAAAACGCATCGCCGCCGGCAAGGGTCCGCTCTTCCAAAGCCACATGCTCGACGCCTCCGAGCTGCCTCTCGCCGAAAACCTCGAGCTCTCGAAAAAGCTGCTCAAGGAATGCTCCGAACTCGAGATCATCCTCGAAGTCGAAGCCGGCGTCGTCGGCGGTGAGGAAGACGGCCACGACACCTCGGGCGTGCCCGCCGAAAAACTTTACACCACCCCCGAAGACATGGTCGCCGTCTACGAGGCGCTTCAGCCGATCGGCCGATTCCTCTTCGCCGCCACCTTCGGCAACGTTCACGGTGCCTACAAACCCGGCGCAGTGAAACTCAAGCCCACCATTCTGCGCGATGGCCAGAAGGCGGTCATGGACAAACACGGCGCAGGCGCCGAAATGGATCTTGTTTTCCACGGTGGATCCGGTTCCGAACTTTCGGAAATCCGCGAAACTCTCGACTACGGCGTGGTGAAGATGAACATCGACACCGACACGCAATACGCGTTCACCCGCCCCATCGTCACCCACATCTGCCAAAACATCGAAGGCGTGCTCAAGATCGATGGCGAAGTCGGCGACAAGAAAACCTACGACCCGCGCTCCTATCTCAAGAAGGCCGAAGCCGGTCTCTGCGATCGCATGAAAACCGCTTGCGACGATCTGCGCTCCACCGGACGCACGATCTTCGGAACGGTTTGAACCATTCACCCGCAGGGCGGCTCCAACTCGGGGCCGCCCTGTTTTTTTAATCCCAAGCACCAAGCCGGCAACCATGGCTGACGAAAAAAACCATCAGGAACACCCGCTGGCCAATGTTCTGGTAAATGTGCTGATCCCCGTACTTGCCCTGAGCTATCTGAGCAAGGATCCGGAGTTCCAACGAGCGATCGGCAAAACTGTCCAGCCTTGGCACATCGGACCCACCAAGGCGCTGATGCTTGCCCTCGCATTTCCCCTCGCCTACGGCATCCGCCATTTCATCAAAACGCGCAAAGCCAATTTCTTTTCCGCGCTCGGTCTCTTTTCCGTTCTGCTTACTGGCGGACTCACGATTTTCCTTTGGAACGAAGACGGCACGATCAAGCCAAACGGCGACGTGCTGTTCGGTCTCAAGGAAGCATCGATCCCACTCATCCTGGGCATCGCGGTGATCGGCTCGCACTTCACGTCCACCCCACTGCTGCGCACATTTCTTTACAGCGACACGCTGTTTGACATCAAACGCATCGAGAGCGAAATCGATGCCAAAAACGCCCAACCCGGCTACGAGAAAACCATTTTCCAGGCGACCCTGCTCTTTGCCGCCTCGTTCCTCATCAGCGCGCTGCTGAACTTCGGCCTCGCCCTGTATTTTTTGGGCGACATCGACCACTCAGCCGCCAATGCACGCGAACTCTACAACGGCCAAGTGGCCAAACTCACCGGTTGGGGCTTCGCGGTGATCGGTCTGCCGATGCTCGTCTTTCTGTTCATCACCCTCCGCCGAATGATCACCCAGCTCTCAAAGCTCACCGGGCTCAAGGAGGAGGAAATCATGCTGCCACGCTGAAGCCGAAAATCACGCAGGTGACGCCTTTTGCAGGCCACCGGCAAAAGATCACCCCAGCGCATCTGCATTGCATCGCGCTCCACGCTCGCTAAACTGACCCCGTGAATATCGTCCTCGGCATCTCCGGATCGATCGCTGCCTACAAGGCGGCCGATCTCGCCTCGCAGCTTGTCAAACAGGGCCACACGGTCCACGCGGTGATGACCCGCTCTGCGACGGAGTTCATCACCCCGCTCACACTTCAAACCCTCACCCGCCAGCCAGTCCTCGTCAGCCTCGAGGACGAAAAAAATTCGTGGAAGCCCGGCCACATCGAGCTCGCCGATCAAGCCGACCTTCTCCTGCTTGCCCCGGCATCGGCCAACCTTCTCGGCCACCTCGCCAACGGCCTAGCGCCCGATCCGCTCACTTCGATCTACCTCGCCCTGCCGCGCAGCACGCCCGTGCTGATCGCCCCCGCAATGAACGGCAAAATGTGGCTGCACCCGGCCACTCAACGCAATGTCGCGCAACTGAAACAGGACGGATGCCACTTCATCGATCCCGCGGAAGGCGAACTCGCCTGCGGCTACGAGGGGATCGGTCGACTCGCCCCGCTTGAGGACATCCTCGCACGCGTCGCGGCGACCGCCAACTGACCCGCCGTCAACCGCCCTCACTCGCGGCCCAAGTTTTTTGCGCAAAGTTTTTGCAGCCCATCGCTTTGCAGGTTGCGGGAAACACCCAGCGTGGCACACTCATGCCACCATCACTCATGACTCCAGAAAATCTACAAAAACAAATTGAGGAAACCAGCCCGTGGATCCAAGCGGTGCGCGACGAAATGGCTCAGGTCCTCGTCGGCCAAAGCCAGCTCGTCGATCGCCTCCTGATCGGTCTTCTTTGCAATGGTCACATCCTCCTCGAAGGCGTCCCAGGACTCGCCAAAACCCTCGCGGTGAAAGCGCTTTCCGGCTCGCTCTCGACGACCTTCTCCCGCTTCCAATTCACCCCCGACCTCCTCCCCGCCGACCTGGTCGGCACGATGGTTTACCACCCGCAGATCACGAAGTTCGAACCAAAGCTCGGCCCGATTTTCAACAATCTCATCCTCGCGGATGAAATCAACCGCGCCCCCGCCAAAGTGCAGTCGGCCCTGCTCGAGGCGATGCAGGAACGCCAAGTCACGCTCGGCGACAAATCCTACCCGCTGCCCGAACCCTTTCTCGTGCTCGCCACACAAAACCCGATCGACCAGGAAGGCACCTATCAACTTCCCGAAGCGCAACTCGATCGCTTCCTGCTCAAAGTCACCGTTGGCTACCCGACCAAGGACGAGGAACTTGCGATCCTCGAGCGCATGGCCACCTCAACCAAACCCTACGAGACCCAAGCGGTTGCCACTCCTCAGCAAATTGCCGCCGCGCGGGACACAGTCAACCACATCCACATCGATCCCTCGATTCGCAAGTACATCGTTCAAATCATCCACACGACACGCCACCCTTCGCTCGTCGACGCAGGCCTCAAAAAACTTGTCCGTGCCGGCGCTTCACCACGCGGCACGATCAATCTGGCCCTGACCTCCCGCGCTCTCGCGTTCATGAACGGACGCGCCTTCGTCACACCACAGGATGTGAAAGACATGGCCGCCGACGTGCTTCGCCACCGCATCCTTCTCAGCTATGAAGCGGAAGCCGAGGAAATCAGCGCCGATACGATCATCGAACGCATCATGTCGAAAGTGCCGGTGCCCTGATCCGCCATGCTGACCGAGCCACAGATCGAGGAAATGATGGCGCGCGTGCGCCGTCTGGAGCTCAAGGCACGACGGCTTGTGCGCGAGTCGTTTGCCGGTGAATACCTCTCGTCGTTCCGCGGTCAAGGCCTCGACTTCGACGACTTCCGCGAATACCAACACGGCGACGAGGTCCGCTTCATCGATTGGAATGTCACCGCCCGCATGAACCAACCATTCGTGCGAAAATTTCGCGAAGAGCGTGAACTCAGCGTGGTTCTTGCAGTCGATGTTTCGGGCTCGACGGTTTACGGCAGCAAGTCGATGAGCAAACGCGAAATTGCCGCCGAAGCTGCGGCTACCATCGGCTTCAGCGCACTCAACAACGGCGACAAGGTCGGCCTGCTGATCTTTGCCGAGGAACCCATTCTCTTCATCCCTCCAGAAAAAGGCACCCGCCACCTGCTGCGCATGATCCGCGAAATCCTCGTCGCCGATCCACAAAAAGCTTCCACCTCAATCGCCGCCGCATCGGATTTTCTGATTCGCACGCTGCGCCGCAGGTCGCTCGTTTTTCTGATCTCCGACTTCATCGCCAACGAGATCGACCGACCCCTCGGGAAAATCTCGCGCAAACACGAAACCATCGCTCTGCGCATCACCGATCCCCTCGAATCAAAACTCCCGCGCGCCGGCAAGGTCGTGCTGATCGATCCCGAAACCGGTCAACAATCGTTGATCAACACCAACAACCCGAAGCTGCGCAAAGACTACGAAAACCTCACCCAGGGGCAAAACGAAGCGATCGAGAATTGCTTTAAAAAATACGCGATCGACTCTGCCACACTCGATACCCGCCACGACACGCTCCTCGAGCTCCATCGCATGCTCAAAAAACGCGCCCGCAAACGATCCCGCTGATGCCGGAAAACACTCCAATCAAAAATTTCCAGCTGATGGAGTCGGGCACCGTCGAAGCCCTGATTCCTAAATCCGAAACGCCATGGCTATGGATCGCTCTCGGCGTCGCTTTGCTGTTGGCATTGATCGTTTGGCTGATCATGCGTCACATCAAACGCGCCAAGGATCCGGCAAACATTCGCGAAGCAGCATTCAAGGACGCCATCATCGCGCTCGACGCAATCCCACACGGCAATGCCCACCTTGCAGCTCTCGAATCCTCGATGATCCTTCGCAAGTACCTCTCGATCACCGCCGAGGATCCCGCCCTCTTTGAAACGCACGAGGAATTTGTCTCGCGTCATGACGCGCTCAATAAATTTCCGCAGAATACCCGTGAGGAAACCGCCGCGATCTTCAAGCGCCTTGTCACGCTGAAGTACGCGCCGGATCCGGCCAGCGCGAATGCCACAGACATCATCGGCGATTCGCGCCGACTCCTTCAGTCACTCCACGCCGCACTCGTCCGATGAGCGAATTTCTCAATCATTTTCGCTTCAACCAGCCAGTGTGGCTTCTGCTAACGCTGCCGCTTCTTCTTACCCTCTTCCTTCGGCGCGGACGCGGCGCGGAAGCCGCAGTGACATTTCCCAACCTGTCGATCCTCATGAGCCTCGGCCGCCAGGTGCGCCAGACCGCCGGCGGCATCAGCCTGCCACTCGTCGCCATCGCCCTGCTCTTCGCCATCCTCGCGATGGCTCGTCCGGTTTGGAGAAACGAATACCAAAGTCGCAACGCCAGCGGCATCGACATCATGATCGCACTCGATGTCTCGCTCTCCATGGACATCGACGACTTTGTCGATGAGGGAAAACGCGCCAAACGCATCGATGTTGCCAAAGCGGTGGTCGACGATTTCATCAGCCGCCGGCCCGACGACCGCATGGGACTTGTCGCATTTGCGGGGCGCCCGCGCGACGCCAGCCCGATCACCCTCGATCACAAATGGTTGCGCCGCGCGCTCGACGAACTTCGCCTCAACGATCAGTTCGAACGCGGCACGGTAAAGGAACAGGGAACCGCCATCGGATCGGCCCTCGCCGCAGCTGCCTCACGACTTGATGCGCGCGACGCAAAAAGCAAAATCATTCTCCTCATCACCGACGGTGCCAGCAACTCGGGAAAAATTTCACCCGTCGAGGCGGCCGAACACGCAAAAACCCTCGGCATCAAAATTTACACCATCGCCATCGGCACCAAGGAAGGTCGCGTCGATCGCAGCATCATGCGCTTCCCTTATCAGGAGTTCGACATCCCCACGCTCAAAAAAATCGCCTCCCTCACCGGCGGTGAACACTACTGGGCACAAAACCTGAAGTCGCTTCGCGAAACTTTCACCACCATCAACCAACTCGAAAAAACCGAAGCACGCAGCCTCACGATCATCGACGACATCGAACTTTTTCATTGGTTCGTGATCCCCTCGCTCATCGCGTTGCTCGCCTGCATCACACGCCTCGTTTTCAATCCGCCACCCGCTCCCTGATCCATTTTGAATCTTGCACATCCATCATGGCTCTTCGCCCTGGCACTGCCACTCATGCTGGCGGTGCTCGCGATCGTGGCCGCACGACTTCGCCGCTCACAATGGCAAGCCTTCGCCGCCGACCGCTTGCGCGAAATTCTCATCAAACGCAGCAGCCCGGTCACTCATTGGATCTCACTGATCATGCTGTTGCTCGCCAGCATCGCCCTCGTGATCGCCCTCAGCCGTCCCCGCGAAAAATCCGGAACCCGCGAGGAGAAAATCCTCAGCCGCAATGTGCTCATCGCCCTCGACCTCTCTCGCAGCATGCGCGTCCAAGATGTGAAGCCAGACCGCCTCTCGCGCGCTAAAATTGCAATTTACGAACTGCTCGACGCGCTCCCCAACGAACGCATTGGCATCATCGGCTTTGCTGGCAGTGCCTATGTTTATGCCCCCCTTACGATCGACCACGCCGCTGTTCGTCAGACGGTCGAGCAAATCGATGAAAACTGGGCGACCGTCGGTGGATCCAATCTCAAAGAGGCAGTTGAACTGGCCATCGAAACGCTCAAGAAAACCGGACAAAAACAAAACGCCCTTGTCATTCTGAGTGACGGCGAAAAACACGACGGCTCGCTCGACGATGTCGCCAACGATGCAAAGGTTTCAGGCGTGAACATTCTCGCCATCGGCATTGGCACGGAAAACGGAGACTACGTCCCCAACACGGACTTCCCCGGCAATCGGATGATCGATGAAAGCGGTCAGGCAGTCATCAGCCGTCTGCAACCCGAAGTCCTGCGGAATCTTGCAGAATCCGCCAACGGAAAATACGCCTCTGCCGGATCAGGCGACGACATCGCATCCCTGGTGAAAGACGCGATCAAGGAACTCGATGCGTTCGAAATGAAAGGCCGCCAACGCGAAGTTTCCATCGAGCATTACCAGTGGTTCCTGCTGCCGGGAATCGCGCTGATCTTTGCAGCAATCATCATCGGCACCCGTTGGCGCGGAATCGGAAAAGCTGCCGCCGCACTCGCGGTTTTTCTGATGCCCGATCCATCCCAAGCCGATGATGCAAAAAAGGCTGCTCAATTCCTTTCGGATAAGAATTTTTCGGCCGCTGCGCAGACTTATGGCAAACTTGCCAAGGAAACATCGTCATCAAATCTTCGCGCACGCTACCACCTCGGCGAAGGCGTCGCGTCACTGCGTGGCGGATCGTTCAAATCCGCGCGTTCAGCTTTCAGCAAGTCACTCGACGCGAAAAATCCCGGTGTACTCGCCGAAGCCCACCTCGGCATGGCCAACTCATTGTTCCAGCTTGGCTGGCTGGAACTCGCCGGATCCGCCTACCCGCAAGATCCAGCACAAAGCCCCGACATGGCGAAGTTCGATCAGATCGCCCGCAGCCGCATCAAAAAACTCGCTGAAGCGGAAGAGGATGGCGAAGTGGAAAAAATCAAAGGGCTGATCACCAATTGGACGGATTCCGTCCGCCATTGTGACTCTGTCATCCAACAGTCCGAAACCAACTCTGCCGCAAAAAACAATCGGCACATGACAATTACCTACCTCAAGCGCCTGCGCGAATTGCTCGAAGAAGAAAAGGACTGCGCCGCGCAAAGCATGCCCATGCCGCAACCCGGCGAGGATGGCGAATCGGAGCCCGAGGAAGGCGACGGAGATTCGGATGAAAATCAAGACGGCGACCAACCCAACAAGGATTCGAAATCACCCGGCGACAAGGGCGACAAAAAGCGCGAAAAGAATGACGGATCCGATGGCAAAGAGCCGAAGCCAAAGGACGATTCCGGCGAGGACAAAAAGAAGGACGACAAAGGCAATGACCCGAATGAAACTCCCGAAAAACGCGCACGCCGGATCCTCAAGGATAGTGCCGACCTCGAAAAAGGCCCGCTCACTCCGGGCCAACGCGAATTCAATCCACCCGCCAAAGACTGGTAATGCCATGAGAGCAATCCAACACTTCACGATCATCGCGATCGCAGTCAGCACTGCGCTCGCCTCAAGCCCGCTCGCATCCTCCGCGGAGGCAATCAGCCGCCTGTCATCCAGATTTCTCACGCGCGGCGAACAGGCGCTGTTGGAAGTTTGCATCTCGGGCGGCGTCCCAAGCACCATTCCACAAATTCCAAATGTCCCAGGCGTGAAAATCGCCCCCACCAATCGCGGCCCACAAACCCGACTCCTCCCCGGACGCAAACTCGAGCATGTTTTCGAGTTTCTGGTCACCTCCTATGAAATGGGCAATTTCACCATCCCGCCCATCGAGATCAATGCGGGCGGCATCCGCTCAACCACAGAACCGCTCGAATTTTCCGTTTTCAATCCCGACGAATTGAAATGGTCGGAAGCCACCATCAACGGCCGAAGCGTGCGATACGCCAGCGCCTTCAAGGTGCTCAATAACCAGCCATACGATGGAGAAACCATTCCCATCGAAATCAAACTCTTCGTGCCACGCGAGGTCTTTGTCGAGGATTGGGGCATCCCCGACTTTAGCCGTGACGGACTCACCTGCTGGCGCTTCCAACCATCTCAAATGCGCGGCAATGTGAACCTTCTCGGCGTCCCCTGCATCTCGGTTGCTTACCCGAGCACGCTCACCGCCACCCGCAGCGGTACGATCGGCATCGGCCCGGCAAGCATTCGCCTTGTCACCACTCAAATGGTCCTCGATGGCTTCCCGCGACGGGTCAACCTAGAAACCAATGTCTCGGTGCCCGAACTCCGACTCGAAGCACGGCCATTGCCACCCGACGCGCCGCAGGGGTTTGAAAACGCGGTCGGAAATTTCAACATCTCCGCCAAGGTCAGCCAAACCGAAGTCACCGAAGGCGATCCGATCGCGGTCGAAATCATTGTGAGCGGCAGCGGCAACCTCGAAACCATCCGACCGCCCGTACCGATTGATGCCGACGGCTGGAAAATTTACGACGCCTCACCCGCCCAGCGCGGCGACGAGCGCCGCGAACTCTCGGGCCAAACCGTGTTTCAACAATTTCTCCGACCGCTCGAACTGAAATCCGCACTGCCCGGTTTCAAACTCGTTTACTTCGACCCGAAAAAACAAAGCTACGAAACGGTCACCACCCCACCCACGCCCTTGCAAATGAAACCTGCCCGACAAGGCAGCAACGCGCCGGCACCGGGCACCCCGCCGCCTGCGGTCGACACACCCGTCGAGCGCATGACCGACATTCTCGGCATGATCCATTCCACCAACACGCCTCAAGCATCAGCCAAAACATTTCCAAGCTGGCTGCTCCACGCGATCGGAGGATTCATCGCCGCGATCCTCGCCATCAAGGCGATCGCGATGCGCGTCAGGCAACGCCATCCGCACGATCCAGCAAAAAAAGAACGAATCAGGGAACTCAAGCAACTTGAGCGCATGAAAGCCGACGACCGCAATTCGTTCCTGCTCGCCGCGGGGAAATTCATCGAGCGCCAACTGGGCAACCAACACTCACCTGAGCTTCAAACGATCCTCGCCGAGCGCGATGCGGAATGTTTCAAACCCAATCCCACACGCACTGCAATCGATCGATCCCGCCGTGAATCGATTCTCAAAACACTGCGCAAAGCCGCCCTCGCATGGATTGCCCTCACGATGCTCGGGACAACACCGCAAGCGAATGCGAGCGAAGCTCTTCGCAACGCCGAAACCGCATACGAAAAAGCCCGCTACTCGGAAGCAGCAAAGCTTTGGCTCGAGTCCGCCCCCTACGAATCAATCACGCCCGACACACTCTACAACATCGGTAACGCCTGCTATCGCGGCAACTCTCCCGGCAACGCCGCGCTTTACTACCGCCGCGCGCTCCATCGTGACCCGCAGCATGCCGAGGCCCGACAAAACTTGCGCTTCATCGAACGAAAATACGGATCCATCTCGATCAACCGCCCCGCATTGCAATCAACCCTTGCGCGGGTCTCGATCGCAACATGGCAAAATTTGCTGTGGTCGGGCCTCTGGTGTTTCGCGATTTCGCTGTTGATCATCGCCGCCACTCGACGCAACTCATCTGCGCGCAGCATGGCCACCGTCGGCCTGATTCTATCACCCATGCTCGCCTTCTCCGCTGCCATCGCATGGCGCGCTTATCCGCAAGACGGCGAATTTGCCAAAGACAAGCAGCAAGCGGTCGTGATTCATGAAAACGCCACGCTTCACAGCGAGGCATCCCGCACTTCGCCCGAAGTGATCGATGCTCCACCGGGTTCGCTCTGCACGATTCTTCATCAATCGGGCCGCTGGTCTTATGTGGGGTTTGCCACCCAAACCCGCGGATGGATTCCCACCGAGTCGATCGAAAAAGTGGTACCCGACTCGCCACCGAACGCGCCGGAATTCCGCAAACCCAAAGCCGACGACAAGTCGGCCTGAACGACCGAAATGGCAGCTCTTAAGGCAATCACCCAAAGGCCTTGAGAAACCCGACCTCCATGGCCAAGGACTCGGAAGCGTTGGTTTCAAGGGTACGCCTCAACTCATCCAAAGCTTCCATTCGCCTCAACAAGCGCGTCTCTGTTTCCCTTTGCGCGACCGCACGCAAGGCCTCAGCGGAAGCAGGAAAATCCAAACCACCCGACCCGGTCCGCAACCTCAAGAGGTCCGCCATCCATGCCATCAGCACATCAAACAGGCGGCTTCTCACATGCTGATACTCGACCTCGACAGCGGCTTTGTGATGATCCGCCCGCTCTTTGAGCCAAGCGCCGTCCGTGCCGTCACGATACGCGGCGATCTCTTCCTTTTCCGCTGCCTTGGCTGCATCCTCAGCCTGCTCGCGCCGCTCTTCCAAAAATCCGACAAAGGCCGACTTCATCTGCAAAGCTGCCACCGCCGTGCCAAAACCTTTTGCCGCCGCACGATTCAAAGCCGCGACCAACTCCGCTCCGCCATCCTCTAGCATCGCCCTTCCACCCGTCAGTTGCATCCGCACGCAGCGCGACAAAATCGTCGGCAACAATCGCTGTGGATTGTGCGTCAGCAACAACAACAAAGTATTGCGCGCCGGCTCTTCGAGCGTTTTGAGAAACGCATTCGAGGCCTGATCCGACATGCGGTCGGCATCCACAATGACACCCACCTTGTAAGTCCCTGCAGGCGCCGCCAGATGCAAGGTCTCCTCCAAATTGCGGATTTCATCGATCCCGATGCGCCGTGATTTCATTCGCGGACGCAGGATCCTAACCCAGCTGTTTTCCAAATCATCCAAAGGCGGCACCACTTCGACCACCGGCTCGCCAAACAAATCCATCCCGCCGGACTCACCCGAGCCATTGAGCATCCTCACGATCTTTGCCGCCAACTGCTCCTTACCCGCCCCTTGCGCGCCACTGATCAAAAACGCGTGCGCCAACCTGCCCCGCTCATGCGCGGCCGATACGAGTTCAAATGCGCGGTCCGAAGAAAATGCCATCCGCGCCCATGCTCACCAGCATGACCCTGCCGCGCAATCCGAAATCGAAATGCTCCACCACTTGCCAAACCCCTGTTTCGCATTTATCCGAACCTCATGACTTGGGACGACCGATTTCTCCACCTCTTCAACACTTGCACCGCACGCTATCAAAAAGGCGAACGCGATTACGAAAACTGGTTCACAGGCGAGGATCTGCAGCTGCTTGAAGAAATCGGCTACAAAACCCGCGAGTTTTTCGACTTCGTCGAAGATTTCTGCGACAAACAAAGCCCCTCCCCCACCACCGCCCTGCTCATCGCCGCCGTGCGCCGCGATTATTTCCATACCATCCAAAAACGCCAAAAGAGCGACAAAACCCTCACCCACGACGAACTCCCGACCTTTGGCGATACGCTCAATGACATCGCCTACCTTCCGCGCATCCTCACCAAAGCGCGGGCCAAACTCCGTGGCGAACTCGACCCGGACATCATGTTCAGCTGCGGCGGCGACATGAATTTCCTCAAAAATAACGGCGACATCCACCCCGCCGACTTTCTCCGCCAGGTTTGGGCCGCTGGCGACGATGACCAAAAAATCGCCACTTGGGTAGCCGCCCAAAGACGCTGAAATCCGCTTGCGCACCTGTCTCTCAGCCCCTAGCGTCCCCAGCCCCACACCCCACATCCCATGGCCAGCACCCCTGTCATCAATCTCCGCAAAGGACACGCCGTCCGTCACAACAACGAAATTTGCCTCGTCGTCGACCACGAACTCAAGACGCCGCCGCGCATGGCGTCCTACGTGCAAATGTCGATCCGCAGCGTCGCGACCAAAAAAATCTTCAACCTCCGCCTGACCTCCAACGACTCGCTCGAAGGCGTGGTCCTCGAACGCACCCCGCACGAATATTCCTACAAAGACAGCAGCGGCTACCATTTCCTCGATCCCAATACCTATGAGGACGCCGTGGTCTATGAGGACCTGATCGAAGGCGTGAAAAATTACCTCATCGAGGGCCAACTCTACACCCTGCTCATCGCCGACGGCAGCGTGGTCTCGGTCGAACTCCCGCTCACGATGACCATGACCGTCACCGAATCTTCGGAAGGCGTGAAGGGCGACTCGGCCAACAACGTTTACAAACCTGCCACGATGGAAACCGGCCTCGTTGTTCAAGTTCCGCTCTTCATCAATGTCGGTGAAAAAATCAACGTGAAGACCGAGGACAATTCCTACCTCGGCCGCGCTTGAGCCATCGGCGGCTTTGA
This sequence comes from uncultured Luteolibacter sp., assembly GCA_964419815.1. GTDB lineage: Bacteria > Verrucomicrobiota > Verrucomicrobiia > Verrucomicrobiales > Akkermansiaceae > Luteolibacter. Next base: position 20,037 of record CAYQRP010000008.1, read on the forward strand.
CGCCGCCCATTCCAAGATCCTAAAAATTCCCGCAAGGGCATCCTTTTCAAAAGGGATGCCCTTTTGCTTTT
>CAYQRP010000009.1:0-19986 GCA_964419815.1 uncultured Luteolibacter sp.
TTCGAGGAACGCGACACCTACCGCATCGACCATTACCTCGGCAAGGAAACCGCACAGAACCTGATGGTGCTGCGTTTTGCCAACGCCATTTTCGAGCCGCTCTGGAACAGCAAGCACATCAGCCATGTGCAAATCACCTGTTCGGAAAACCTCGGCATGGAAGGTGGTCGCGGCGGCTATTACGACACCGCCGGCGCGCTTCGCGACATGGTGCAAAACCACTTGTTGCAACTGCTCAGCCTCGTTGCGATGGAACCGCCCACCGACCTCAGCGCCGATGGCGTGCGCGACGAAAAGGTCAAGGTCATCCGCTCGCTTCGCCAGTGGGACACCCCCGAAAAAGTCGCTGCCAATGTCGTTCGCGCACAATACACTGCGGGCCATGTCGATGGTGTGCCGGTACCAGGCTATCGCGAGGAGGATCGAGTGAATCCGCAATCCAACACCGAAGCCTATGTCGCCGTGCGTTTGCTCATCGACACCTGGCGCTGGAGCGGCGTGCCGTTCTACATCCGCATGGGCAAGCGCCTGCCCAAGAAGTCGACGGAAATTTCCATCCACTTCAAGGACGCGCCGTGCGTGCTTTTCAACGCCAGCTGCGGCGGCGTACCGGGCGGCAATGTGCTCGTCATTCGCATCCAGCCCGATGAAGGCATCTCGCTGCGCATGGTTTCAAAAATCCCGGGCAATAGCCTGCGACTCGAGCCGGTGAAAATGGATTTCCACTACGCCACCAGTTTCGGCAAGGCCAGCCCCGAGGCCTATGAACGCCTCTTGCTCGATGCGATTGCCGGCGATGCCACGCTATTTGCACGTCGCGACGAAGTTGAAGAAGCATGGCGCTTCATCGATCAAATCGAGCACGCTTGGCACCAATCATCCAACCCGCCACCGATGGCCGAGTTTGTCGCAGGCACTTGGGGGCCGAAGGAGGCCGACGACCTGCTCATGCAGGACGGCAACCAGTGGCGCAGGTTGTGAAGTGCCAAAGCGGTATCAACCCGTGGTGCGCAGACCGGATGAAATCGCGTTCACCGAGATCAACAAATCCGGGATCATCATTTCCGCGCCCGAGTCATCCCCCTTAGCCAGACGCGAGCGCCATTCGCGCAGCAGCGACACCTGCTGCATGTGCAGGACGCGCAAGGGTTCCTCGCGAATGTCGAGCGTGCGCGCCATGCGCGGGCGGCGATCGATGAAGTCGCCATGGAACAAATCCCGCACGGCATCCTGCGTGCGGCGGAACTCGTCGAGAATCATGCCGAGAAAAGCCTCGCGCAGTTTTTCATCGGGCACCAGCGATGCGTAGGCGCGCATGATGTCCTCATTGGCGCTGGCCAGCGAGCTGTCGATGTTGGTGATCACATAACGCAGGAATGGCACGCCCTGCACATGGCCCAAGAACTTGGCGAAAACTTCGGGGCTTTCCGCGCGCAGGCGTTCGAACGCCGATCCCGCTCCATACCAACCGGGAAGATAAAAGCGCGATTGGGTCCACGAAAACACCCATGGAATCGCCCGCAGATCATCAAGCGTCGCGCGGCCAGTGCGGCGAGCGGGGCGCGATCCGATGCGCGCGTTTTCCAAGGCATCGATCGGAGTGGCATGGCGGTAAAAATCCATGAATCCCGGCGCGTGCAGAAGTCCCTTGTAAGCCTCGCGGCTCCATGCGGCGAGTTGCTCAAACAGGCGAGGATCGGCATCGCTCGCGGTTTTTGCACGTCGGTGTTTGGCGGTCGCCGATGCCACCGAGGCCATGAGCAACTCGGTGTGATAGGTTGCCGAACCACAGTGCGCGTATTTTTGCGCGATGGTTTCTCCCTGCTCGGTCATGCGAAAAGCACCGCCAAGCGCACCGTGCGGCAATGCTTCCATGAACCAATGCGCGGGACCCGCACCACGGCCAACCGTGCCGCCACGACCATGGAAAAAAACCGGACGCACCGCATGCTTGTCGCAAACGGCTGAAAGTTCGACCTGCGCCTTGTGAAGCGCCCACTGACTGGAAAGAATGCCGCAGTCTTTGTTGGAGTCGGAATAACCCAACATCATCTGGAAGTCGCCTCCATTCAGGCTGCGGATCGTAAGCGGGTGGGAAAGAAATTCCTCAACGATGCCGGGCGCATGCTCAAGGTCGTCGATCGTTTCAAACAGTGGAACCACCGGCAACGGACAGACCAACCCGTTGGCACGCATCTCCATAAGCCCCGCCTCGCGGGCGAGCAGATACACGGTAAGAAGATCGGCGGTGCCGCGCGTCATCGAGACAATCAAGGCACCGAGCCCGGCATCACCACAACGCGCACGGTGCTCGACCAGCACGCGATAGCAGTCGAGCACTGCATCGGCTTCGGCACCGGCGGAGATGCCCGATGCGAGAAACGGACGCGGCGAAAGCAATTCGGCATTGAGAAACTCAAGCCGCTTTTCCTCCGACCACTGATCGAAATTTTCCGCATCGGCGACGCCCGCCTTCAGCAGAAGTTGACCCAGCGCCTTTTGGTGAAACGCGGAGTTTTGCCGCACATCGAGAATCGCCGAATGAAATCCAAAGACCGCGAGCTGACGGCACAGCGGTTGGATGAAATCGCGCGCCAAGGCCTCGGCACCGGCGGCATTGAGCGTTTGCTCAAGCACCGCCAAATCGGCGGCCAGGTCCTCGGGCTGAGTGTAAACCGCAACGGCATCCGCTTGATCGCGCGAAACCAGCACCTTGAGTCGCATCAGATGCGCGGCAAGCCGCCACGGTTCCTCGGCGTGCTGCAGTTGCAATCCGTCGACGACGGAATTCTTGTGACGACCTTCGAGCTCGGATGCAAGACGCGCAAGCAAGTCCTCGAGCGCGGGCGGCACTTGTTGGAAATGCCGACTCAGCGGCAGGTTGTGCGCGAGACGTTCAAGCTGCCTTGCAAAAAGGCGCAGTGCGTTGAAACGCAGCGATGCAAGCGCGTGCGAGGTCACCTCGGCCGTCACTCCCGGATGTCCGTCACGATCACCACCGATCCAAGTGCCGAAACGAATCATCGGCGGCATCTGTTCCAAATCATCGAGCGGGAAGCCCGCCTGCTCCCAAGCCTCGCGAAGATGCGTGTGCGCGCGTGAAACTGCTTCAGGAAAAACCTCACGCAGGTAGAACAATGCGTTTTCAAGTTCCTGATTGATGCTTGGGCGCGTGACATGAATCTCACCGGTGCGCCACAATGTTTCCAAGCTCGACTCGAGGGCGCGGCGTCCGCGCTCGCGCTCCCTCTCGGTAAAGGTCGAGTTCTCACGCTCTTGCATGATGTCGTAAATCTCGCGATGGCGTTCGCGTACGGTCTCGCGTTTCGCCTCGGTCGGATGAGCGGTGAGCACCGGCTCGAGGCGCACCTGTCGCAGCACTTCAAGAATCCCGGCGGCATCGAGTCCCATGTGACGCATCGCGGCGAGCTTGTCGGGCCAGAGGCCTTTTTCCGCGGTCGGACCATGGGCCTTTTCGCGCCAGCGGCGGACCTGCGCCGCCACGCGTTCTTCGACGATGTTCAAGAGTTGAAACGCGATCGAATAAGCCTGACCCAAGCCGCGGTCAGTGCCGTTGGCATTGGCAAGCGGCTTGCCGCTCCATGGCAGACGACTGGCAAGGTCGGAATGGCCGAGGCGTTTGAGCATGATGCCGAACGATTCCATGGCAAAGGCGAGCTCGGACTCCAAAAGTTGGAATCCGTCATTGAGCAAAGGTTTTTCAATGTGCTTGGGATTTGCGGACATGGTTGGCGGGTGAAAAGCAGTACCAATGCCGGATCTCAAGCAAGCACGATTGTTTGCCAAAAATCTGCGCCGGATGGGCGGGCCCGTCGATGCGGCGGTCATCCAGCCGTGGGATGCTTGCCTATCGCAGGAATTTCTGGCCACATTTCTCCTGTTCGCAAGCCATGAGCGCGCCCTCCCATCCATCCACATCCAAAGCCAGCGCCGGGCTGGGCGTCGAAGTGCCGGTCCACGCGATCGACCGCGAACTGCACAAACTCCGCGCCCAGGACGAATCGCGAACCCATGCGTCGCTGATCAACCTCGTGGTCTATTCGGAAAAACCCGGTTCGCTCCAGGAAAACTCCGCCATCGTACGCCATCTCACCCGCGAGCACGCCTGCCGCGCCATCCTCGTCGAGGTCGACCCCGAGCAACCTGTTCCGGGTCTCCGCGCATGGATCACCGCCCACTGCCACCTCGACCACGGCAGACGCTCGGTCTGCTGCGAGCAAATCGCCCTGCATCTCACCGGCAAGGTCACCGGTCGCTTTCGCAACACGGTCTTCGCCCACCTCGAGTCGGATTTGCCGCTGGTGTTCTGGTGGCAGGGCGATCTTTCCGGTATTTTTTCCGAACGCCTTGCAAGCGTGATCGACCGCCTCATCGTCGACAGCTCGTCGTGGAGCAATCCGGCCGCATCATTTCAAAAAATCGAAGAGGCCTCGCATTCAAACAGCGATCTGATTTTACAAGACCACGCGTGGTCGCGCACCTGGCAGTTCCGTCTCGGCGTGGCCAGCATCTTCGATGACCCGACCGCGCAACGCGCCCTTGCCGAAATCGACCGCGTGGAGATCACCCATCACCCTGATCACCGCAACAGCGCGCTGCAACTACTGGCGTGGCTCGCCGTGCAGGCCGGATGGAGCGACGGCAAACGCGACGGCGTAAAGGCTGCGAAAAATTTCGACTTCGTGTCAGCCACCGGAACCCTAATCCGAGCGCAACTGCATGAGGATGCCGCCGCGCCGCCAGTTTCCCTGCTGGTTTTGCGCGCGGGCGATCGCTCGGCGGTGATTTCCCAGCCCGCAGGCTCGGCCCATGTCGAACGGCGCATCGAAGCGCCCGGGTATCAGGCCAGTTCGCTTTCGCCAATCGATCCCATCGGCGCCGGAGATCTGGTCGCCATGCAACTTTCCCGTGGTGGAAAAAATTCGCTGTTTGCCAAAATCCTGCCGCGTTTTCGCGCGATGCTTGGGTGAACTACGATAATCATCGTAGTTCGCTCACTCGGCGCGCGTCGCTTTGAGCGCGAGAAACAACGGAAATTCCTCCGCTGCCTTGTGCTCCGCCTTGCTGTAAGGCCCGCTGCCCTGAGAGCGGCGGTGACTGTAAAGCTCCTCGCACGCGGCGAGCGAAAGTCCGTTGGTGGCAAGCGCGTTGAGCAAATCCGCGAGCGGCCGATGGTGAAAAAGCGTTTCCTCGCCCGTGCCTTTGCCCGGGTGGGTGGTGATCGGAATCGCGATCGGCGTGCCGTACGAATCGAGCCTGCGAAACTGGATTTTTTGATCACCATCCCAACCCCAGTGGCTTTTGCGCGGGATGCGGAAACACGGATGCATCAGAATAAGCACGGCCCGACCTCCCACTTTCAAAGCGCGGCGGATGTTGGCAAAGAGTCCGCCGATGTCTTCGACATCATGCACGGCCATCAGACAAGCGGCCGCATCGTGGCTACCGTCGGCCCAAGCATCGGGCTGGCAGGCATCGGCCTGAACCCATGAAATCTTCGGTTCCTTGCGATGACGCAATGTCGCGGCATCAAGCAGACGCGGGCTGGCATCCACGCCGGTGTAGCGTGCGATGCCGGCAGCAATCAATGGCGCTGCCAACACGCCCTGGCCGCAACAAACATCGATCACCGACTCGCCCGCTTTCGGCGCAAGCAATCGCATCGCCGCGGGCAGGATCACATTGCGGTGATAGTCCGAGCCACTTTCGCCAACGAGCTTGTCATACCATGCGGCGACGGGATCCCAGCCGAGGCTCTTGTCGGCACTCTTGACCGCTGGGCGAGGTCCGGCTGGACCACCCTTGCGCGGTGGGAATGGCTGACGCGGCGGGCGAGGCATGGCGAATCAGGAAAAATGTCGACGGCCGCTTCCTACTTTTTGCGAATGTGCCAGATTTCACAAAGCTGGTTGCGTTCCGGAATGCGGCTGCTGAAACGGTCGGTCTGACCAAGGTAGACCGCCTGCACGAGTTGACCGGGTCGCTTGATGCTCGAAAATTTTTGCGCAACCGCTGTAGCGCGGTCGGAAGAAAGCGTGCGGTTGCCATCGACATTGCCGGTTTCCGAGGCGTAGCCGATCACCAGCATCAGGTCGCCATCAGGAATCTCCGCGCCAAGGCGAGCGATGATTTCCTCATCATCGGGCGTGAGGGCGCTGGTGCCGGTGGGAAATGCAAGCGTGTGAAGGACATTCGCGCCAAGCTTCACGCCAAGGCTGCTGTAAGCGGTGGTGAGATCCGAATCAGGTCGGTTTTCCAATTCGCGCAGGCTGCGAAACAGCTCGACCGCGGCCGGCATCAGCTCGCTTTCGGAACTGGCAAAGAGCCGTGCTTTGGCGAGGTCGGCCTCAAGTTCTTTGACGCGATTTTCAAAAAAGTCCTTCGCGCGCAAGGCCTCTTCGAGACGACGTTGAAGCTCATCAAACTCATCAGAAGCCACACTGTTGCCCTTTGCCGCGAGCTCCTCAGTGAGCGCGTCGCGTTGCGATTTGAGCAGATCGAACTCACGGCGCAGCCGCTCGGCTTCGGATCCGGAAACCAAGGCGCGCTGCAGCTCGCCCTGAAGCCGCGAACTTTCCGCCGCAAGGCTTTGGCGCAACTGCTCGGAGCGCAAAAGTTCCGAACTTTTCGCAGCGATCACCGCATCCTTTTCGCCGAGCATCGATTCAAGACTCGTCGCAAGCGCGGCCATCGTATCGGCATCCTTCTTGAGTCGCGCGGCAATGTCGTCGGCCGACTCCGATCCGCTCTCAAGCGGACGCAAGCCCATCGACATGCGCTCGCGGTTGAGCTGGCTGCGAATGGCGTTTGCCTCGGCCTGCAGTTGGGTGACATCGGATGATCCGAGCGCGCCGCTGCCAAAACCACCGCGCAAGCCCATGACAATCAAGACGCCGACCAGTGCCACGATCACAAATGCCAGCACCATGTTCGGCGACATCGAGGGCCTGCCGTGGGCGGCATCATCGTTGATCTCCTCCCCGGCTTCGGTTTGATCGGGTGCTGATTTATCCACGGACATGGCGACAAGCCTGATCGCCCGACCCGTTGCCTGTCAATTCATTCGGGCACAGCGCAAACTGCTCAATGCGGCTTGAGCAAACGCATGAAGTCCTGCGGTTGGTCGAAGATGAAATCGGGCTTCTCTGCCGCAAGCGACTCGCGGGAGTTGAAGCCCCAGGTGACCGCAGCGATCGGAATGCCGGCCTTTTGCGAGGCTTTCACATCGCGAAGTTCGTCGCCGACATACAGCATTTCCTCGGCGCGCAACGAGAAGGTCTTGCGGATCGCTTTGAGGTGCTTGGACTTGCCAGTGAGCTTGGAGGTTGAGGAGATGAAATCGAAGATTTCGCGCAACCCGTGAGTTCGCAGGAAGAGGTCGACGTTTTCCGGCGTGTTGGATGTGAGAATGCCGAACGACTCGACATGCACGCGCAACTCGGTGAGCACCTCCGACATGCCTTCGATCAAGTCAAGCCGAGTGATGCTGCCGCGCAACATCGTGGTGCCGCGCGCGATCAACGATGGCAGTCGGCGCTTCGGAATGTCGAGATGCGTCAGCAACTGTTTGAGCGAGAGGTGGCGCAGTTTGACGATCTCATGCTCGTCGACTCTGCGAATCCCGTAGTCGGGCGCGAGTTCGTTGAAAATTTTTCGGGTCTCGCCGAGGGTGTCGGCGATGGTGCCGTCGAAATCGAAGACAAGCGTCCGGTACTTCATGGATGCGGCAGGCTTGTCCTTGGCGTGAGCTTTAGACGAGCGGGAGGTTGGGATGGATGTCTTCTTCAAGGCTGGTGGATTGTCCTTCAAAGTAGCGCAAGAGCGCAGCGAAGGCAATCATCGCCGCATTGTCGGTGCAAAGCGCGGGTGCGGCGGTCAGCAGGCTGAAGCCCTTTCTTTCGCAGGCGGTTTCAAAGGCAGCGCGCAGCGCTCGATTGAGGCTCACGCCGCCGGACAACGCGATCGCGTCACGGCCGGATTCGCGTGCGGCGCGCAGGGTTTTTTCGACAAGGATTTCGATCACCGCCGTTTGAAACGATGCAGCGAGGTCGGCTCGGGTGGCATCGCCCATGCCGCGCTCAAGGGTGTAGAGCACCGCCGTCTTGAGTCCCGAAAATGAAAAATCCAGATGCGGGTCATGCAACATCGGCCGCGGGAAGTCGAAGGCGTTGGGATTGCCATCGCGCGCTTCTTTTTCAATTTCAGGTCCGCCCGGATATGGCAGGCCGAGCATTTTCCCGACCTTGTCGAAAGCCTCGCCCGCCGCGTCATCGCGAGTGCCACCAAGCCGCGTGTAATGACCAGCACCCTCGACATCGAGCAAGAGCGTGTGACCGCCGGAAACAATCAACGCCAAGTGCGATGGCACCTCACCGCGATCGAGAAATGGTGAAAGCAAATGGCCTTCGAGGTGGTTGATCCCAAGAAACGGCCGATCAAGCGCGCAGGCAATGCCTTTGGCAACGGTGCTGCCGATCAGGAGCGAGGATGCAAGGCCAGGGCCCGTGGTGGCGGCAAAGGCATCGATGTCGCGAACTGCAAGGGATGCCTTGGTCAAAGCCGCTTCGACCAAGCCGCGCACATGCAGCGAGTGGTTGCGCGAGGCGAGCTCGGGCACCACGCCGCCGTGCTCACGGTGCAACGGGATCTGCGATGAAATTTCCGACGCAAGAATTTCCGCCCGAGATCCCCGATCGCCACGCACGATGGCGACTGCGGTTTCATCGCAGGAGGATTCGATCGCCAGAAGCAGGGCCACGCGAGGATACTGAAGGGAAAATTTCCGAAAACCGACAAAAAACCGCTGAGCTCACGCCCTTTCATCCACCACATCGCGCACGATTTGTTCGGCATCGATGTCGTTTCGCTCGTAGGTCGACACCGCGGCCTGCACCATCGCCACGGCGGTCTCTCGTTCATCGTGGATCACCCGCACGCCCAGCTCGCGCAGGCGCTCGACCTCAAGATGGTACTTGGCGCGGCCAAAAATCAGCACATCGGGATTGCGCTCACGCACCAGCGGCACGGCAGCGCAGGTGGCATCGACCGCGGGAAATGTGAACGCGACCAGACGCGCACGACCGATCCCCGCAAGGTCGAGCGCCTCAACATGGGTCGCATCCGCAAACAGCACCGCCTGACCCTGCGCTTTGAGATGCCGCACGGTTTCGGCATTCATCTCGAGCACCAGCGTGTCGACTCCGCAGCGCGCGAGCGCTTCGTTGAGCGCGCGACCCACCGGACCGTAACCGCAGATGACGGCGTGGTCGCTGATTTTTTTGATCGAACCCGAGAGCGCGGCCTGATCCACGCTGCTGCGGCGAACACTCATCAAGCCCTTGGCCTCCAACCATTTTGCGGCTCCTGGCACGCTGCGCATGAGCGTCGGCACCAGTGCCATTGTGACTGCCGTGCAAACAAGCAGCATCTGTTCGGTGGCGGGTTCGAACGGACGAAAGGCACCGGCTTTGCCGATCAGCACGAGCGTGAATTCACCCGTGCTCGAGAGGGCCGCCGCCGCGAGCAACGATGGCCTGCCGGAAAGTTTCAGCATTTTGAGCACGAAGAAAACCACCGCGCCCTTGAGCGAGAGAATGATCGCGCTGCCCGCAAGCACCAGCATCCAGTGTTCCGCAACCACCCGCAAGTCGATGAGCAAACCGACCGAGATGAAAAAGATCGCGAGGAACAAATCCTTGAACGGAAGGATCTCGGCGAGGATGCGATGACTGTAAATCGACTCGCTCACCACGAGGCCCGCAGCAAAGGCACCGAGCGCGAGTGATAGATCCAGCGCGCCGCCCGCATAGGCCACGCCCGCGCAGAGACCGACGACCGTGAGCGTGAAGAGCTCGCGGCTGCGCGTCGCCGCGACCGCATGCAGCAAGGGCGTGATGCCAAAGCGGCCAAACAATCCCGCGCCCGCCAAAAAGAGCATGCCTTTCAGCAAGGCCCCACCAAGGTTGGCGGCAAGGTTGCCACTGCCATCCTGATAGAGAATTGGCAAAAGCAGAAAAAACACGATGACGAGAATGTCCTGAAACAGCGCAATGCCGAGTGCGGCGCGCGCCCCAGGGCTGTTTTGCTGACCGGAATCCTGAAACGATTTCATCGCAACGGCGGTCGAACTCAATGCCATCGCGACGCCGAGCACGATGCAATCGACCACAGGAAATCCAAATGCCGACGCAAACGCGCCCGCCAAGAGCGAAGTGACCGCCACCTGCAAGCCGCCGCCGATCAATGCCGAGCGCCAAAGGTGACGCAACTCGGTGAGCGAAAATTCAATGCCCAAAGTGAACATCAACAACACCACACCTATCTCCGCCAACTCGCGGATCACTGGCCCGCCATGATCGCCACCCGTCAGCCACGTGAGCCCCAAGTTGCCGATCAGCACGCCGCACAAAAGATAACCGACCAACAAACTTTGGCGGATGCGCACCAGAATGAGCGAAAGCAACACCGCCAGCGCCAGCACCAGCGTCAGCAACGCAAACAGCGGCGAAATCTCGGTCGCGCCAGCCGCAAGCGGGATCCAATCAAAGTTCATCCACCCCATTGTTCTTCATTGCGATCGAAGAACAAGACGAAAGCAAATGCTTCGCGCCATCTGGGCCGTTGAAGTACACATCCGCGGCGCCCCGTTTCAGGTAGGCCATGATGTCGCGTTTGCCGTTTTTTGCTTTGGGCGAGACGCTGGTGATTTCGCCTGCGGATTTGCCTTCGGCATCGAGCAAGGCGGATTCCATCGAGACACTGGCATCGACCGTGGCATGAATGAGGCGCTTGTTGAGTTTGCCTGCGTGCTTGATGCGAGAAATCACCTCTTGGCCGATGTAGCAGCCTTTGTGATAGGAGATGTCGGACGCATCGAGTCCGGCCTCGGGCGGTAGCAGGCCCTCATAAAGTTCACGATCCCATGCGGGTACGCCGTGTGCGATGCGGAAAGCCTCAAGCGCACCCCCTTCGAGCAAGGGAAACGATTCCGGAAACTCGACAACCAAGCCGGCAGGGATCCACCAATCGGCACCTGCAACGCCGAAGCGTGCCGACTCACGCGCAATCACGCCCGCGGGTGCGGCACCGGGATCAGCGGTGAAATGCACAAGCGACCATTGGCCGGTGAGATTTGTCACTTCGACATCATCGGCGATGAGGTAGCGCGTGAGCCGTGCTTCGAGCGCCTCCGCATCCACATCGGTCGCCGAGACCCACAGCGCGTCGGCGGCAGGCTTCATCAACCACACACGAAACTGCAGTCGGCCTTTCGCATCGGTGACGCATGAGGGCAGCGAAATTTTTTCCGCATCGAGTTTGCGGACATCCTGCGTGACCTGACCGTTGAGAAACCTCGTAGCATCGGGTCCGCGAAACTCTAGCAGCGCAGGTGCGCCGCAATCGATCCTCGCGTTCAGGCTCATTGCTTGCGTTGCAGTGCGAGCCCGACGAGCTGCGCGGCTTTTTCGCGGATCTCGCGCATCATTTCCGGCGTCGGTGCTTGGCCATCTTGCAAGGTCATCTCTGAGCGCAGCCCTGCGAGCAAATCGCGCATCGCGAGGTAGTTCGGCCTTTCGGAAATGCGCGGCTCAAGCCCGGCGATCGATTCGGTGTAATAATCGGCGATGTCCTCGCGCATCACCTTGCGGGCACGTTCTTCGGAAAACTGCTTGTCCACCGCAACGGTCGAGACCTCGAGCGCGCGGATCCAGCCGCCCATTGAGATCAAATGCGCGAGGTCGGCGTCCTTGAGCGAGACCAGCTCGGCCTCGACATCGCGCTGCGTGGCGGCAAGTTCCTTTTTGAGTTGTGCGACATCGGGCTTCTTCGCGCTATCGAGCAGACTGGCGGCGTGGCGGTTCACGCGATCACCCGCGCCCAAGGCCTTGCCGTATCGCGTGAGATCGGCGGCGAGCGTTTCAACCTTTTCCAGTTGCTCGGCCTGGACGACCAAAAATCCGTTGGCGATCAGAAAACCCAACTCGATGGCAAGGTCGGCGCGGTCGAGCGGCATGCGGTCGGGCATCGCACGCTCGGTCTCGACCAAGGGCAGCGGCATGAGAAATTGCAAGGTGTCGAAAAGTTTTGAAATCGAGGGCGCGGTAAATTCATTCACGCCAAGCTCCTCGCGCATGTGCTCCTCGTCGATGAGATCCTCCGGGATCCCGCCGCTTTCGGCAGCGGGCGATTCCTCGGCAGGCGCCTGTTGAGCGGGAGACTCCTGAGCAGGAGTTTCTTGCGAAGTGGTTTCTTGAGCGGGAGCAACTTCCTCCGCGGGCACTTCTTGAGCTGGCGTCTCTTGCGCGGAGGCCTCCTCCACAGGAGCAAGGTCTTGAGCGGGAGTTTGCTGCGCAGCCGGATCCTGCGCGTGCAAGGGAATCGCGGATGAAATCAGAATGAACAACAAGGAGACCAGTCGTTGGATCATGCGCGAGGATGGCACGCCTACCGCAAATTCGCAACTGGCAAAAAAACACCTCCCATACCGTTGCCGGCATGGGAGGTTAGTTTCACCCTTGCGGATGAGGTTGATGGTTGGAATGAAAGGTCAGCAGCCTTAGTAAGCTCCAAGCCCGCTCTTGCGACCGGCTTTGCCTTTGGGCGACTTGACCGCTTTGACTGCTTTGCCTGACTTGCTGGCGTAGCTTGCCGGCTCTTCCCGCAACATCGGATTGGTTCCGAAGTGTTCGGCAGCATCCAGCCACTGACGCACTGCGAGACGCAGAACGGCAGATCGCGAGATGGCCATCTTGTTGGCGAGTTGATCGACACGCGCCTGAAGTTCGGCGGGCAGTCGGACGGGTATTGGATCCATGGTCTTTTTGTACATCGGTTGCTAATGATTGCGGTTTTTCTGCGGGGCATCAAGAATTCATTCGGTATTTGGCCTATCTACCCATCCTAATGTCTCTAGATATACAATGGTCAAAATTTATCTACATGACAAGCGTATTCATTGCGTGACTTGACAATAATTTTTCACGGCATCTTTAGGGGCTCTCGAGGCGTTAAAAGCCTTTAAAACCAAGGATTTTTGATGATTCTACAAAATTGAAGGCCGATCCGCTCCCGCTTGGAGCAGATCAAAACCGTTGAAACACATACAAAAAGCCCGACCGCATTTGCATGTCATTTGCAATCACAGCGCCTCGATGGCGGCCATGATGCGTTTGGCAATTTGGTCGTAGTCGGTTTTGCCTTTGGCGCCTTCCAGTTCCTGTGGCGTGAGTCGGATGGGAGGGCCGACGGTGACGGTGATGCGCGAGCGGCGGATGCGGGCCGAACCGCGGGGCAGTGCTTCGCGTGCGCCGCGAATGCGCACCGGTTGGATGGGCACGCCAGACTTTGCGGCAATGAGACCGATACCGGGCGCGGCTTCGCCGAGTGAGCCATCGACCGTGCGCGAGCCTTCGGGAAACACCAACACGCGGTGGCCTTCCTTGAGTTTGCGAATGATGGTTTTGAGACTCGCCATGTCGGGTCGATCTTGATCGACAGGAATCGCATTCCATCGCGCATAGAGCCATTTGCCAAATCCGCGAAAGAGCGTCTTGCGCGCGAGATAGGTCATCTCGGTTTTGTACAAGTTGCCGATGAGCGGTGGATCGAGATAGCTTTGATGGTTTGATGCGACCAGCACCGGGCCTTCGGTGATGAGATTTTCCTCACCGATCACACGCATGCCGAAGATCGTGCGAAACGAGGAACCGAAGAACATCCAGCCGAGCCAGTAAAGCCAGTTCATGATGGGAAACGTTTGTCAGTCACTCAGGCCTTAAGACCTTGATGTCGGAGGATTTCGATCGCCGCATCGACCGCGCCATCGATCGTGAGATCGGATGTGTCGAGACGGGTGGCACCGGGAGCGACGACGAGCGGTGCCGTTTGGCGGGAACTGTCGGCAGCATCGCGGCTGGCGATCGAGTCGACCTCACCAGCGGCCTTGCGGCGTGCGGCGCGTATTTCCTCTGCGGCATCGATGTAGATTTTGTAGGGCGTGTCGGGGAAAACCACCGAGCCAATGTCGCGGCCTTCCATCACCACATTCGAGTGTTGGGTATATCCGCGTTGGAGGCCGATGAGTGCCGCGCGCACTTCGGGAATGGCGGAGATCGCCGAAACATTGGCATTCACCTTTTCACTGCGAAGTTCGTCGCCGGGATCGATGCCGTCGATAGTGATGGTCGAGCCGATGCCGTCATGGCCGCATTCGATGCGGATGCGTTGCAGCAAGCTTGCGACAGCCGCCTTGTCTTGCGGATCGATGTGTTCGCCGAGCACCTTCCATGTCACCGCGCGGTACATCGCGCCCGAGTTGACCATCACCAGCCCGAGCCGCTGCGCAAGCAGACGCGCAACGGTGCTTTTGCCCGAAGCCGCGGGGCCGTCGATGGCGATGGCGAAATGTTTGGATTCGGGCGGCGTCACGATGGGCACGAGGTTGGCAGCATGAAATCGGCAGGCAGGGTTTTTTCGCCGCGAATGGCATCGAGATGATGCGCGAATCCGGGATAGGAGGTGTTCACGCATTCGGTGTTGCGAATGACGGTTTCGCCGGAGGCGAAAAGTCCGGCAATGGCAAAGGCCATGGCGATGCGGTGATCGCCGAAGCTGTCGATCTCGGCGGCGTACAACGGCAAGCCGCCGGTGATTTCCATGCCGTCCTCGTACTCGGTCACATTCCCACCCATCGCGCGGAGGTTGTTGACGACGGTCGTGATGCGGTCGGTTTCCTTCACGCGGAGTTCGCTTGCATTGCGGATGACCGTAGTGCCATCGGCAAGCGCGGCGGCCACGGCAAGGACTGGAATCTCGTCGATGAGATTGGGAATTTCGCTTTCGAAAATCGTGGTGCCCTTGAGTTTGGAACCGTGGACCTCGATATCGCCGATCGGTTCTCCTGTCGCTTGGTGTGGCTTGATGATGATGCGAGCGCCCATGCGGTTGAGCGCGGTGATGATCGCAGTGCGCGTTGGGTTGAGCCCGACATCGTGAAGGGTGAGTCGAGCACCTGGCAGCGCGGCAGCGGCGACCAGCCAGAAGGCCGCGCTGGAAATGTCGCCGGGCACGGTGAAGTCGCAGGCCTGCGGGACTTGGCCGCCGACGATGGAGATCGAGTCGCCGCTGTGGATGGTGTTGACGCGGAATGATGCGAGCATGCGCTCGGTGTGGTCGCGGGTGACGGCGGGCTGGATGACCGTTGTAACGCCTTTGGCAAACATGCCGGCGAGCAGCACGGCACTTTTCACCTGCGCGCTTGCGACGGGCATTTCGTAAGTGATCGGCGCGAGCGTGGCCGGATGAATCCGCAGCGGCGCACAACCGGGTTTTTCGCCGAGCGTTTCGATGTGCGCTCCCATCTGGCCAAGCGGAATGGTGATGCGGCCCATCGGACGCGAGGAAAGCGAGGCATCGCCAAACAGCTCCGAGGTGAAATTTTGTCCCGCAAGCAAACCCGCAAGCAGGCGCATGCCCGTGCCGGAATTGCCGCAATCGATCGCTTTGGCAGGCGCCTTGAGCTGCATCGATTGACCGTGAATGCGCAAGTGCGTTGGTCCGTAACCCGCAAGTTCTTTGATCACCTCGTAATCGGCGCCGAGCGCCTTCATCGCGTTGAGCGTGTTGAGGCAGTCCTCGCTGGGAAGGAAGTTGTGGATCGTGCAGGTGCCGTTGGAAAGCCCACCAAGGATGGCGGCGCGGTGTGACATGCTTTTGTCGCCCGGCACGCTGAAATCCGCGTGGATTTTTGAAATGGATGTGACTCGGAACTCGGTCATGTTTCGGGTGGCAGGCTATCTAACAGATTTGCGCGATGCGCAACCATGGTGTGATGTCAGTTGGCGGGTGGCGAAGATTTTTTCTCTGAGATTTGCGCCTGCAGCGCGTCGCGCGGCTCTTTGGCTTCGGCGAGCCATTGGTGGGCGGCTTGCTGGTCGCCCTTTTCCAACAGTTTGAGGATCGTGCTGAGATCGGCGATCGTTTCGCGCAACGGGTCGAGCAAAGCGGCGCGGTTTTCGGTGACAATTTCCGCCCACATCTCGGGGTTGCCCGAAGCAACGCGGGTGGTATCGCGCAAGCCACCACCGCCGAAGCGACCGTCGGTAGGATTTTTGAGGCACACTCGTGAGGCGCTGGCGGCAATGAGGTGAGGCAAATGGCTGATGCGTGCGACGAGGGCATCGTGCGCGGCCGGGCTCATCCATGCGGTGTGGCAACCGACCGATTGCCAAAATTTTTCCAATGCCGCACTGCGGGAATTGCTCTGTTCGCCCTCATGCGTGAGCAGGCATGCGGCGCCTTGGAAAAGTGTAGCGCTAGTGGCGGCAAGTCCGTTGCGCTCGGATCCCGCCATCGGGTGACTGCCGATGAACTCGATGCCCTTCGCAGCCAGTAGCGGTGCGAGCTCACGATGCGGAGCCTGCTTCACGCTGCCCACATCGGTCACGAGGCAGGTGGCGGGCAGACCCGATTCGATCGCCGACGCAACAAGCGCGGGCATCGCGCCAACCGGCACACAGAGCACCAGCAAGTCGGCGCCTTCGACTGCGAACTTCAAATCATCGGTCGCGCCATCGATCCCGAGCGCGCGGGCATCGGCCGCCGTTTGCGCTTTGCGCGCCCACAATCTCACGCGCGGGGCCTGAGCTTGCGTGGCAAGCGCCAAGGCCAGAGATCCGCCGAGCAGCCCACTGCCAAGAATGCTGATGTTCGGAAAGTCGGCGTTCATTCGTAAAAAAACCGGGTCCTGTAGGTCGGACCCGGTTGGTTGAAACAGGAAAAATCGACCGGGAAAATCAAGGCGTTCAGGGAACGCGGAAATATTTTTTCTCGGACGCGGGATAGGTCGGGTCCTGCACCAGCGTGCCGCTCGGGATGTCGCGCACGTCGACAACCTTGTTGTTGTAGGGGCTGAAGACAAAACCTTCCTTGCCAGGTACTTTGCTGGCATAAGAGTATTCGGGCTTCTTGACCGCGGTCGTTGGCTTCACTGTGGGGCTGGTGGTCGGAGAGGTGGCAGGACTCTCACTTGGCTTGATCGAGCTGTCCGTCGTCTCAGTGATGACCGAGCCATCTGTCGAGGTGGTTTGCGCGACCTGTTGCTCCTTGAGCTTTTGCTCTTCAGCTTTTTTCTCCGCCTCTGCAGCAGCGGCGGCCGTTGAAGATTTTTTGGTTTTCTTGCGATTGGCACCCTCGTCGTAGGGATAGCATGATGCGAGGAGGGCGCAGAGCGCGACGCTGATGACCGAAGCGATTCGTGTGTTCATGGCGGTTCAGTGAATGGAATGGACGGATGCCGGGGTCGTCAAATTTGACGCAGCCGACTGGTGATCATCATGGTGCGAATCGGCGTGGCGTCAAGCAAGGTCCTTGCCGTGAAGCCGGGAAACTGGCGAAAATTTCCCGATGCTCCGGCTTGCGTCCGGGGCCGGAAAGCGTTTCAAAGCGCGTAGGACATGCCGGACGCCACCATTCAAACCCATGGAAAAGTGCTCGAAACGCGGGGTCCGGTGCTGTATCGGGTCGAGCTTCCCAATGGCAAAGTGATCCTTGCCCATCTGTCGAAAGAACTCGCCGACGCGGGCGCGACCTTTGTGGCGGGCGACGAGTTGCTGCTCGAGCTCACGCCATTCGACTTCGATCAGGCAAGGATCCTGGCAGGCCCCACTGCTTGAGGCGGATCAGTCAAAATCAAACGAACGCGGCCGTTTTGCTTGGAGCCGGAAGCGCCCACCCTTGGCTTCGCGCAAGGGGTCGAAGACTGAGTCCATGCCGACTTCCTTGATTTCACACACATGCGCCATCAGTTCGCCGAGCCGACCTTTCGGAAATCCGCGCTCCTTGAACCACGCGAGGTACTCGATCGGGAGATCCATCAGCGGCACACCCGAGGGCGGATAGGCCTTGATGCCAAATTTTCCGAAAGGCATGCGGGCATGGGAAATTTCGACAAGCAAATTGCGAAAATCGTCGCGGTCGATTTCGGTGATTTCGCTCATGCGCAAGAAGCATGACAAAGACGGGTGCGGGTGTGAAGATTCGCATGAAAGAGTTTGAATCAGGCTATTTTGTTTGGATTTCCTGATGTTTTGCTTTGACGAAGCATCGGCCGCTTCGTATCGAATTTCATTCACCGATGATGAAGTGCCCGAGATGCGTCCAAAGCATTCACCGCGCGGCGGAACTGTGTCCGCATTGCGGGTTTTCGATCGCGGATGCGGACTTCGTCTACGGTGGTGATGAAGTGAGCCTGCGCCCGCTGACCGATGGCGCAGGCATGTTCGGGCAAGATCAGCGCGAGCGAATTGAAGCGGCGATGGAGCGCATGTCGCGGCGCTTTCCACAGTTGTTCGTCGCGGTTTACACCGGCTCCTTGGGCGAGGTGGCAAACATCCGCCAATTCGGTTTCTGGTTGCTCAACCGCGCCGCCTTCGAGGGCGTGCCGGCGGACAAACCCAACGAGTCAGGTATCCTCATCACCATCGATCCCGAATCAAAAGCGGCGGCCATGACATTCGGTTACACGCTCGATGCGGTTTTGGAGGAATCCGACACCTTCGAATGCCTCTCTCGCGCGCACGGTTACTGGCTCGAAGGCCGCTATGCCGAAGGCTTGGTCAAATTGCTGGCGCACCTCGAAGGAATTTTGATCAAACGATGCCGCCAAGCACGGCGCGATCCCGCGCAATTTCGCCGCAAGATCATGCCGCCGACGTCCAGCCGCGATGGCTTGAAGCGAATGCGCGACGGTCATGTGCCCGCGAAGGAGGAAAAACTGGCAAACGCGATCGAATCATGAAGCGCTTGCTGATTTTTGCACTGACTCTCGCCGCGATGCCGTTTGCCGACGCCCGCGAGGAGCGCCATGCAAAACGCGAGCCCGCCACCGATCCGCTGCTCGATGCCAAGGCGGCCTATGTCGACAAGCGGCCCGAAAATTTTCTCGTCGACCCGCAGTTGTTGTTGGGCGTGGGTGAGCGCGAAGAGCGCACGGAATTTCTCAACTATCATGCCAGTGATTCGGCGATCGACCTTTTTGTGTACCTTTACCGCGCGGATCAGAAGCCGCCACAAGAGTGGCACGACGATCTCTGGGTCGACAAAATTTTCGGCGGCGATCGTCCGGCAGTCGTGATCTTTTACCACGTTGGCAAACCGCAGGATTCGACGATGCGCGTGACGCGCCAGCTTGCGGAAAAGATACCCTCGCCGGAGCGCGGACGCGCGCTGGAAAACGCGGTGATGGCGGCACGCAAGAAACCCGACCGCGCGGGCCAGCTCGAGGCGTTTCTCGTGCAGATGTCGATCCGCATTTACTGGATGGAGCGCGCGATGTTCGGCGAAAAAAAGGAACCAGCAACGACGCCACTTCCAATCAAGCAGACGGAGAAAAAATCCGCCGCAAAGGGCATCGAAAAATTCCGTCCGCTTATCGACATGGCAACTCCCTATGTTGTGCCCGTAGCGTCGGCGATCTTCACAATCGTTTTGCTCTGCGTCTTGAAGGCTGTGTTGCGGCGGCGCGCGAAATACTTTTTTCCCGAGTTTGAAGTCGAGCCGCGGCTTGGCGGTCCGCATGCGGCGGGCGTGGGTGCGGTGATTTCCTTTGGCCGTGCGGCCCCCTCCCCCGCCTTTCAACGCGAGCAGCTGCCGGACTACCTGCGGCGGGCCTGAGCGCACGCTTCGCAGGTGCGGAATTCAAGCATAGCTGCGGATCGATGCCTGCACGGTTTCGTACACGAGTGGCTCCTTGTGCAAAACCGGCGCATTCCCCGCGCCCTTGAATTCCCATGCGGCGACATAGGAGAAATTTTCGTCGTGGCGCTTGGCCTCGCCGGACTGCGTCTTGCCCGATTGAACTTCGGGATCGGCTTCGGTGAATTGGTGCTCCACGCGAAAATGACCGCCGCAGGACTCTTCACGTTCGCGCGCATCGTAGCACATCATTTCGCCAAACTCGAGGAAGTC
>CAYQRP010000010.1:0-18997 GCA_964419815.1 uncultured Luteolibacter sp.
GATCACCAATGCGTTGCTTCGCGGAAAAGGCGCAAGCGCTCGGCAAGGTCGGATGGCGAAAGAGATTCGAGACGGCGTGTGGAGAAGGCCTCGCAGGTGAATGATGCGAGCATTGAGCCCTGAACAATCGCCTGTCGAAGCAAAGGAGTGTCGTAGGAGCGGCTGCCACTGGCACCGAGGAAGCCTGCCATCGCGCCGAGGAAGGTGTCGCCTGCACCGGTTGGGTCGGCAACCGTTTCAAGAGGCCATGCGCTTGCGCGGAAAATTTCCGGAGCGCCTCCGCCATTGGCAGAAAACAGCATCGCTCCAAACTCACCGAGTTTCACCGCCACATGGCGAGGCCCCTTGTCGAGCAACAAGCGTCCGGCCTTGACGAGATTGTGCGTGCCTGCGAGCTCGCGGGCCTCACCTTCGTTGAGCACGAAAAGATCGAGATGCGGCAGGACCTCATGCAAACGCTCGTTGGCGATGTTGATCCAGAGATCCATCGTATCGGCGATGACAAATGGTTTTTCCTCAGGTGATTTGCCTTTCTCCATCTGACCGAGCATTTCCAACTGGTTGTCCGGCGACATGTTGGCGAGCACGACGATCTCCGAAGAGCGGATTTCCTCCGGAATGCGGACCTGCCAGTTTTCCAACACATTGAGTCCGACCCGATGGGTTGTCCGCTCGTTCATGTTGGTATGGTATTCCCCCGACCAGGTGAACGATTCGTGTGGCGAGCGTTCGACACCTTTGAGGCAGACGCCGCGACCTTCCAGCATGTCGAGATGCTGCTGTGGAAAATCATGACCAATGATGCCGACCAGCGAAACTGGCTGCGTGAAAAATGATGCGGCCAATGCTGCATAGGCTGCCGAGCCACCAAGCAAATGGGTCGCCTCCGCATCAGGGGTTTTCACATGGTCGATGGCAATCGTGCCGCCGATGACAATCTTGGTGTTGGCGTTGGACATGGTTATGAGAGGTGAAAATGCATCAGGCCGAGCTGACAAAGCGAGCATTCAGGATCTTGCCGCCGACTCCAACCACAAACCGCCTGGCTGGAATGAAAATCAGGCCCTCGCGATGATTTCGCGGGCCTCTCTCGTGGCGGACTCCACATCTTCAGCCGTCAGAAGGTCTGACACGATCACCACCCGCCTTGCTCCCGATTCGAGCACTTCAGGCAAGTTGGCTCTTTTGATTCCACCGATGCAAAAAGCGGGAATTTTTACACCCACCTCGCTTTGCATGGTTGCGATGTCGGCTAGCCCGATGCCGGGGCGGCCGAGCTTGGTGGGCGTAGGAAAAAGCGGACCGAAGCCAATGTAATCAAACCCTTCGTCGAGAGCCGCGCGGGCTTGCATGATCGAGTGGGTCGAGCGTCCGATGATTTTTCCCGGACCGACCGTTTCGCGCGCGGCGGTCAGCGGACCATCATCCTGACCGATGTGCACGCCATCGGCATCAAGCTCGGCAGCGAGTTCCGGAAAATCGTTGATGATGAAAGGCACACCCGTCGCGCGGCAGATCGGTAAAATTTCTTTTGCCACATCGCGGATTTCCGCCGTCTCGCAGCCCTTGGCGCGGAGTTGCAAAAGGTCCGCTCCCCCGGCGATCAGCTTCATCGCAGTGGCGATTCGATCCGCTGGCGCGACATAGCCGAGATCAAGGATCGCGTAGAGCTTCCATTCAGCGGAGCGTTCGAGGGTCATGAATCAGCGGGCGAAAAAATTTCGCGCTCAAGCTTTGCGCTCCTCGAGGTAGCGCCCGACCCATCCGATGTCGTAGTGACCCTTGATGAAGTCCGGGTGATTGATGATTTCCAACTGGAAGGGAATCGTCGTTTTGATGCCGCGGATGGTAAACTCACCGAGTGCGCGACGCATGCGCGCGATGGCGATCTCACGGGTGGCGGCGGTGACGATGAGTTTGGCGATCATCGAGTCGTAGTGCGGCGGCACCGTGTAGCCCGAGTAAACATGGGTATCGACGCGCACTCCTTTGCCGCCGGGCGCGTACCACAACTCGATCGTGCCTGGGCTTGGCGCAAAATTATTGTAGGGATCCTCCGCATTGATGCGACACTCGATCGAGTGCCCGCGCGGAGTGGCTTCGAGAACATGATGCGAGAGCGACTCGCCGGCTGCCACGCGGATTTGCTCCTTGATCAGCTCGCAGCCCATCACTTCTTCGGTGACCGGGTGCTCGACCTGGATCCGCGTGTTCATTTCCATGAAATAGAAATTCTCACCCTTTTCATCGACGAGGTACTCGATGGTGCCGGCGTTTTGATAGCCGATGTTGCGAACAAGGTTCACCGAAGCCTCACCCATGCGCTTGCGCAGTTCCGGCGTGAGCAGCGGCGAGGGACATTCCTCGATGATTTTTTGGTTGCGACGCTGCATCGAGCAATCGCGCTCACCGAGGTGGATGAAATGGCCGTGCGAATCGCAGATGATCTGGAATTCCACATGGTGCGGGTTGAGCACGAGTTTCTCGAGATAACAATCGCCGTTGCCAAAACAGGCCACCGCTTCGTTCGAGGCTTGTTGAAAAAGACCGATGAAATCCTCTTCGTTGAAACAGGGGCGCATGCCGCGACCACCGCCGCCTGCCGTCGCCTTGATCATCACTGGGAAACCAATGCGCTTGGCCTCCGCCAAAGCGGTTTCGGCATCCGACATGATCTCGGATCCGGGCGTGACCGGCACGCCGTTGGCCACTGCCGTTGCGCGCGCAGTCGCCTTGTCGCCCATCATCGAGATCACCTTGGCTGACGGACCGATGAAAGTGAGACCCGACGATTCGCAAATTTCCGCAAAGCGGGCGTTTTCGGAAAGGAATCCGTATCCCGGGTGGATCGCCTCGGCGCCAGTGACTTCGGCCGCGGCGATGATGCGATCCATTTTGAGGTAGGACTCCTTGCTAGACGCTGGGCCGATGCAGACCGCGTGATCGGCGAGCTGAACGTGCATCGAGTCGACATCCGCCTCGGAGTAAACAGCGACCGATTCGATATCGAGTTCGCGGCAGGCGCGGATGATGCGGAGGGCAATTTCGCCGCGGTTGGCAACCAAGACGCGTTTGAACATGATCGGAGCTGGGGAAAATCGGTGTGAAGTTTCAGGCCGGATACCGGTCACTTGATGCGGAAGAGCACATCGCCGAACTGGACCGGCTTGCCGTCCTGCGCGACGATGGCGGTGACGGTGCCGGAGACCTCCGCCTTGATTTCGTTCATCACCTTCATGGCCTCGATGATGCAGACCGTCTGGCCGACGGAAACGACCGAGCCAACCTCCACGAAACTGGGAGCATCGGGCGCGGGTTTTTGGTAAAATGTGCCGACCATCGGCGAGTTGATTTCGACTCCATCGGCGACGGCAGGTGCCGCGGCGGCGGGTGTGGCTGCGGATGCCGCGACGGGCGCGGGTGCCGGCAGGGCAGGAGCTGCAGTGGGCGCGGGAAGACTGGCAAGCAGTCCGCGCAACTCGTCGACATCGCTGCCTTTCTTGAGCTTGAGCTGGAAGTCCTTCTTGGTGAGGTCAAACTGGGTAAGACCATGCTCATTCATGAGCTCGACGATGCGGCGGATTTCCTGGAGGTCCACGGTGGGAAGGAGTTGGTGTTGGGTGGGCGGGGGCGGCCGGATGCCATTCTCCCCTGCCGCCGCCAAGCTAGCGGGGCGGACGAAATCGCGTCAAGCGGTAAGAGGACGGTCGCTTCGGACACGTTTGATTGATGAATATCGCCGGAGGATTTCCGGGTTGGCATCTTCGGAGGGGCGCTTTAGCTTCTCGCCCTGCATGTCCGACAAATCCCGTTTTCACTTCACCGGTATCTGTGGCACCGCCATGGGATCGGTTGCCGCCGCCATGAAACAACGCGGTTTCGTCGTCACCGGATCAGACGCAAACGTCTACCCACCCATGTCGGATTTCCTGCGCGACCAAGGCATTCCGATTGCCGAGGGATACCATGAGAAAAACATCCCAGCCGATGCCGATGTGGTGGTCATCGGCAACGCCATTTCGCGTGGAAATCCCGAAGCCGAGGCCGCCCTCGACCGAAAATTGCTCTACCACTCGCTGCCCGAAGTGATGAAGGAGCACTTTCTTCGCGGCAAAAGAAACTTCGTCGTGTCCGGCACCCACGGCAAGACCACGACCTCCTCGATGCTTGCCTGGCTATTTGAAAATGCCGGAAAGAATCCCGGATTCATGATCGGCGGACTGCCAAAAAACCTCGGCCGAGGCGCGCGTTTCACCGAATCGGAATTCACCGTCCTCGAGGGCGACGAATACGACACCGCCTTCTTCGACAAGCGCTCGAAATTCCTCCACTACCTGCCGGAATGCGTGGTGATCAACAACATCGAGTTCGATCATGCCGACATCTATGCGTCGCTTGATGAAATCAAGCTGACCTTCCGCCGCCTGCTCAACATCGTGCCGCGCAAGGGCATGGCATTCGTCAACGGCGATGATCCCAACTGCCTGGAAGTCGCAGCAAAAGCCCCCTGCCCGATTACCACCGTTGGTTTTTCCGCAGCCTGCGACCTTCGCATCGAAAACATCAACTACGATGAACATCGTAGTTCGTTCACGCTTGGCGGCATCCCCTGCTCGGTGCGCATGACGGGTGAGTTCAATGTCCGCAATGCCGCGATGGCCGCCGCAGCCGCAACTTTCGCCGGACTTTCGCCGGATGAAATTCTCGCCGGCTTGGAGTCCTTCGAGGGCGTTGCCCGACGCCAGGAACTGCGCGGCGAGGTCAACGGCATCAAGGTCATCGACGACTTCGCCCACCACCCCACAGCGATCCGCCTCGCCGTGCAAAGCCTGCGGCAACGCCACCCCGGATCCCGACTCTGGATTTTGTTTGAGCCGCGCTCGAACACCACGCGGCGGGCGGTTTTCCAAAACGAGCTTGCCGAGGCCCTCGCGCTCGCCGATTTCGCCCTGGTCGCGCCGATTCCCGACCTTCACAAAATTCCAGAAAACGACCGCCTCGACCCCGAGAAGCTCGGAGCTGACATCAACCGCCACGGCGGCAGCGGCCAATGCATGCCGGACCTCGAATCGATCATTGCCAGCGTCAAGAACCGCGCCCGCCCAGGCGATGTGGTGGCCGTGTTGTCCAACGGCGGCTTTGGCGGGATCCACGGCAAACTGCTGAGCGCCTTGGCTTGAGCCGATTTTCAAGGGTCACCAATCCCCCATCAAAAACCGCAGGATGATCGTTGACGCGGCCAAAAATCACCTTCAGTCTCAAAGCGTCCTTCAGAGAGGAAACTACCCACTATACGAACCATGACCAAGATCAGCCTTTTCTTCAGTGCCGCCCTTGCGGCCCTGCTCGTCTCCATCGGCAGCGCCAGCGCGGCGGACAAAATCAATGTCGCGACGGTCGACATGCAGGAATTGTTCAAGCAGTACTACCGCACCAACGAGGCCCAGAAACAAATCAACGTTGAGCGCGCGCGCATCCAAAAGGACAACAACGAGCGACTTTCCCGCATCCGCGAACTCGAGGACAGCCTCAACTCCCTGCGCAAGCAGCTCGACGATCCCTCGATCAACGACTCGAAAAAGCAAACCCTCTACAAAGACTTCCAAGCCAAGCAGCAGGAAGGCATTGCGCTCGACCGCGAGCGTCGTGAATTCCTCCAGCGCCGCAATCAGGCGCTCAATGAAAAGATGGTCCAACGCATGAAGGGCATCCTTGAGGAAATTCGCAAGCTCGTCGAAGAGCAGGCGAAAAAAGACAACTACGATTATGTCTTCGACAAATCCGGCCTCAGCACTTCGCAAGTCCCCTTCCTTCTCTACACTAAGGACTCGACTGACATCACCGGCGTTCTTCTCAAGGATTTGAACAAGGGCGCGCCACCGGAGTCGCTCAAGAAAGACGAAGATTCCAAGGCGGATGCCTCCAAAGGCAAAGCCAAGTAACCCCTGAGGCTGGAAATTGGCTAGTCACCTCACGCTTTCCGAGCTCGCCCGTTGGATCGATGGAGACATCGTCCGGGGCGGGCTCGATTCGTCTTACACCGGCATGGCTTCGCTCGACGAAGCCGGTCCGAGCGATGTCAGCTTTCTCGGCAACGAGAAATACCATGCGCAGTTTCTGAATTCCAAGGCGGGCGCGGTCATTGTCCAGCGCGGCGAAACCGGAGGCAATCACGACACCGCGCTCATCGCCGTCGACAATCCAACCTTGGCGTTCTCAGTCGTCGTTCGCCACTTTGCGGCTGCAACCCGCAAATTTTCTCCAGGCATCCACCCGAGTGCCAGCATCGCGGACGATGCGAAGCTCGATCCCAACAAAGTGTGCGTTCGTGCCGGAGCCGTCATTTTGTCCGGTGCCACCATCGGCGACGGATCCGAGATCGGCCCCAACAGCGTCATCGGCGAGGATGTCACGATCGGCAAGGATTGCCATGTGATGGCCAATGTTTCGGTTCGCGAGCGTTGCGTGATTGGCGATCGAGTCCAACTCCAACCAGGCGTGATCATCGGCTCCGACGGCTTCGGCTACGAATTTTCCCAAGGCCGCCATGTCAAAGTCGATCAGGTCGGCATCGTGGAAATCGGCGACGATGTGGAGATCGGAGCCAACACCACCGTCGACCGTGCAAGGTTTGGCAAAACTGTCATCGGCGAAGGCACCAAAATCGACAACCTCGTGCAGATCGGTCACAATGTTGTGATCGGCAAGCATTGCCTCATCGTTGCGTTGACCGGTATTTCCGGCAGCACGCGCATCGGCGATCATGTGACCATCGCGGGCCAGGTCGGCACGGTCGGACACATCACCATCGGCGACAAGGCCACCATCACCGCACGGGCAGGAGTGACCACCAGCCTGCCGGGCGGTGCAATTTATGCCGGCCGTCCCGCCAAGCCGTTCAATGAGGAAATGAAGCTGCGCGCGACCGTGCGACGGCTTCCGAAACTCGTCGAGCGAATCAAAAAACTCGAGCAACAGCTTTTGCAGGAGCCAGGAGACAAAGCCTGATGCTTGCCCTTTGCTCCTGGCACCGCTAACAAGGAAGCGTGCCAGCCAAAGCAAAAACCCCTGCCGCAAAATCCGTAGGCCTTCATGCGGTCATCGGCAGCGACGAAGGCATGGTGCGGGAGGAGGCACTCAAACTTTACAACCAGCTCACGGGCGGATCGGACGACGGCTTCACGCACGAAGTCATCGACGGCATCGCCGACAATTCGGATGCCGCATTCGACATTTGCTCATCGGTCATCCAGGCCCTGCAAACCATTCCGATGTTTGGCGGCGACAAGGTCGTGTGGCTTCGCAATGCGAATTTTTTCAGCGACTCGGTCACCGGACGTTCGCAGCGCACCGAGGCAGGAGTCCAGAACCTGCAAGCCGCGCTCGAATCGGGCATTCCCGATGGCGTGAAGTTTCTTCTCACCGCACAAGGCATCGACAAGCGCCGTGCGTTTTGGAAGTTCATCGAAAAGTCCGCCGAGGTGCGCATCCACGACCGCATCGACACCAATCGCGACGACTGGCAAGAGCAGGTTGCTTCGCTCGTTGTCAACATGGCGCGGGAGCTCGGACTGCAATTCGATGATGAAGCCCTCGAGTTGTTCGTGATGCTCGCCGGCGAGCAATCGCAACAAATCCGCAGCGAACTGGAAAAGCTCGATCTGTTTTTGGGCACCGAACGCCGCAAGGTCACAAGCGCCGATGTCCACCAACTTGTGCCGCTGAGCCGCGAAGCCGCCGTTTTCGAGACGGGTCGCGCGATCCAGCGGGGCGATGCCGCACAAGCCATCCAACTCGTCGACCACCTTCTCGAAGCCGAGGAGTCCGCCGTCGGAATCATGCGGGCATCGATCATCAACACTGTGCGCAATTTGTTTCTCGCGCGTTTGATCATGGATGAATTCAAGGCGCCTGCGACCACTTACAACGCGTTCTCAGGAGCGTTGAACCGCCTCCCGGAAATGGATCGCGCATGGCTGCCCCGCAAGAAGGACGGTTCGGGCGTGAATGTTTATCCAATCTTTCTCGCCGCGGAACATGCGAGGCATTTCGACATCGAAAGCCTTCGTCACATTATGGAAGCCGCTCTCAAGGCCGACCTTTCACTGGTCACCACCGGCCTCGATCACCGCCTCATTCTGCATCGGCTCATTGTCGAAATCACCGCCGCAAGAAAAGCGCCCGCAAGAAACCGCTGACCCGTCATCATTTTGAAACTCATTCTGTTCACCATTTTCATCGGCCTTGCTGCCGGGCTGCTTGGTGCCCTATGCGGTGTTGGCGGCGGCATTCTCATGGTGCCCGCGTTCGTCGGCCTGCTCGGCCACCATCACAAACAGGCTGTGGCAACATCGCTCGCCGTCATCATCATCACCGCCATCGCCGCCACCGCCAACAACGCCCGCTCTCCCGGCATGATCGATTGGAAAACGGCCGCCATTGCCGCCGCCGCTTCGGCCGTAGCCGCATGGTTCGGCACCGATCTGATGCGCTCGCTTTCCAATCCGGTGCTTACCCGCATCTTTGGCTGCCTGCTGTTGGCATTCGGTGCGCGCATGATTTGGAAGGGCTGAAATTTTTCGCGGAGCAGCGCGAAAAATTTTGAACGCTTTGAGTAGGCGGATTCACTGATCCGCGTCGAGTGGATCGCGCAGCAAATTTCCCATGCACCGCATCCTCTTCTGAACGAAACTGGAAAACGGCCCGAATTCGGCCGTTTCCCCATTTTCGATTTCATGAAGAAGCTCATCATTGCCGCCAACCTTGGCCAAATCCGCGTTTTGAAATACCGCGAGGCCGGCCTCGATCCCATCGATCAGGAACACCTGCTTGAGGAACCAAGCGAATCGGGAAAAGAACATGTCCTTTCGATGCAGGAGTGGGTCACTGACAAGGCTGGACGCTTTAGCCAAGGCAATGCTGTCGGCGTCGAAGGCGGCATGTCTTATGGCGAAGAACACGAACTCAAGGATGAGATCGAACGCAATGCCATGCGACGAGTCGCAGCACGCATCGGCGAAATCGTGCGTGAGGAAGATCATCCCATCTGGGTGCTCGCGGCGCCGCGCTCAATTCTGCCGCGTCTGGAAAGCATGCTGCCGGTCGACGCGCGGCAATCGCTCGAATACACGGTCAGTTCCGACCTGACGCGTTGCCCACTGCCGGAGATGGAGGAACGCTTCCTGTGATGCACCGAAAACCTGTGACTGATCGCGTGCAATGTGCATGCGACGGCACCGAAATTTGAAAAATTCAATTCACAAGTACGACTGGATTAAAAAATGCCGAGTGAAGAAAAACTCCACGACCCATGGCTCGTCGCCGCATGGCCGGGCATGAGCGGCGTGGCCATCAGCGCAGGTTATTACCTGATGGCAAAACTGGGCATGCATTTGCTCATCGAATTTCCCGCCGCGGAATTTTTCGATCTTGATCACATCGAAGTGAAGGATGGCTTGATCGTCAGCCGCAGACTCCCGCGCAGTCGGCTGTTTTTGTGGAACGATCCCAACAAACGCCACGACCTGATTGTTTTCATCGGCGAAGCGCAGCCTCCAGTCAAAGGCGCAGCATTTTGCCGGCGACTCATCGAGGAAGCAAAACTGCTCGGCGTCAGCCGCGTCTTCACCTTTGCCGCGATGGCCACACAAATGCGCCCTAAAAGTCCGTCACGCGTTTTTGGCGCAGCCATCGAACGCGACACCCTCGCACAATTCAAGCAACTCGACCTCAACCTGCTCGAAAGCGGAACGATCAGCGGACTCAACGGCGTACTGCTCGGAATGGCCGCGGGAAGCGGACTCGCGGGCGGCTGCCTGCTTGGTGAAATCCCACATGTGTTTTCGCAAATTCCGTTTCCCAAGGCATCGCTCGCGGTGCTCGAATTTTTTTCCGTGATGGCTGACATCGAAATCGACCTCGGCGAACTGCAGACCCACGCGAAAAATGTCGAAAAAACGCTTGAGGATTTTCTCATCCGGATGGAACACACCGTGGAAAATATCGAACCCGAACAACGACAAAGCCTGCATGCCACCACCGAAAACAATCCGACCCGACTCGGCCAAAAAGAACGGCAAAACATCGAGAAGTTGTTTCAAGCGGCGCTTGATGACCGATCCCGCGCCTACGAATTGAAACAGGAGCTCGACCGCCTTGGTGCCTTCGCCGAATTCGAAGACCGCTTTCTCGATCTCTTCAAAGAACCCTGATCCGATTCCATTTTTCTTGTATTCATGAAAACGACACACAGAATAGTAACCGACATTCCATGAATCGCATCCTTCTTGTCGACGATCATCCTCTGCTGCGCGAGGGGCTGGCCCGACTGATCTCTGGCGAATCGGGCATGACATTGTGCGGCACCGCGAGTTCGGTGCAGGAAGCGTTGGCGATGGTCGAGGCGGAAAAACCGAATCTCGTCATCACCGACCTCACGCTGCCGGGCCGCAACGGGCTTGAACTCATCAAGGACCTCGGAGCCACCCATCCGGAAATTCCCACCATCGTGCTCTCGATGCACGATGAGCTGTTTTACGCCGAACGCGTGCTGCGCGCCGGCGGGCGCGGTTATGTGATGAAGGACGCGCCGCCCGACCACTTGCTCAAGGCGATTCGTACCGTGCTGGATGGCGGAGTTTTTGCCAGCCCTGCGGTGACATCCCATTTCCTGCAGGCGCTCTCGCCGGGAAGCACGCAGACCAAACCGAGTTTTCCTCTCGAGCGTCTTACGGATCGCGAGATGGAAGTTTTCGAACTGATCGGCAAAGCGAAAAGCAATCACGACATCGCCTGTCGCCTCGGCATCAGCCCGCGGACGCTCGATGCGCATCGTGCTCACATCCGTGAAAAACTCGGACTCGGCGACGGCAACGAACTGACACGCTACGCGATCCGCTGGGTGGAAATCGGAATGATCGAAAGTTGAGTCGGCGCCCATGCGCGGTTTGCGCAAATCGATGGCGAAAGATTCGCAATCCGAATCATCAGCCACACGCATTTCGCAGGCGATCCGGACGATTTAATTTCCGCGCATCATGAGTCAGGTCAAGTGCCCTCAAATTGCCGCATTGCTTGCCATCATCGCAATCGGCTCATCATGCAAGGACCGCCCGGCGCGCATGGCGAAAGGTTTCCGACTTCCCGAAGGCAGCGAAGAAAACGGACGCCGAGCATTTCAGGAAATGAAATGCAACCATTGCCACGCCGTCGCCGGAGTCGACATGCCCAAGCCCACGGCCGCGCCGGAAGTGCAATTCGAACTCGGCGGCGAAGTTCGCCGGGTGAAATCCTACGGCGAGCTCGTCACCGCCATCATCCAACCGCAACACGGAATCGCACCCGCCTACTTTGGGCGCGACAACACATCAGACACACGCCCAAGCCCGTCGCCGATGCCGTCATTCAACGACAGCATGACCGTCACCCAGCTCACCGACATCGTCACATTTCTTCATTCGCGCTACCGCAAGGCGGCGCCTCCAGGTTCGGTTTATCCCTACTACATGCCGTGAAAATTCCGTTTTACGACCTCACATTTCTGCAGCATCACCGCAGCTCCAAGGGCTCGGTGCTTTCAAGCCGCTCCATCGACATAGGTAATTTCCCTACGCCCTCTTCGCATTCTCACCTACGCGCGATGCGGCACGCCCCCGATGGTCAGCCCAGCACAAAGGGATATCGTAAGCCGCAATTGATGCCGTCGAAAACACGCGTTCCATGATCCGATCGATGCCGAACTGAAAAACCATCTCCCCCCGATCTGGCCGGGGCCAAAAACCACCGGTCAAAACTTGCGGCTGTGGCGGACTTCCGTCACAGCCGTTCGTTTTCGATGCGCGCCATGTTTCTCACAAGGTGGACGCAAGGTCTTCGACCGCATCGGTGAAACAGGGAAACTGCGGCTGCCAGCCACTGGCGATCAGCTTGCCATTCGACACGCGCTTGTGCGTCCAACCACGCTTGCGATCAAGGTCGCGCGGACCACTCGGCGGCAAGGGTCGATGAAAAATTTCACTGAGGCTTTGATAACACTCCAACTGCGTGAGCGGCTTCGAGTCGCAAACATTGAAAACTCCCCCACACACACCGGCCAACGCCAAATGCAAAATGGCGCGTGCCGCATCATCACGATGAATCTGGTTCAGGTACCTTCGCCCATCTTCCTCGATCACCGCCTCGCCCGACAAAAATTTCCGCAGAATCACGCTGCGGCCCGGCCCGTAAATTCCGGCCAGCCTCGCAACGATACCCCCGGCATCGAGCGTGACGCGCTCGGCCTCCAACAACAAGCGACCCGTTTCGCGATCTGGCTCGGTCGCGCTTTCCTCGGTCACCACGGAACCATCCGTCTGCGAATACACCGAAGTACTCGACGTGAATAAAAACGGAACACCCGAAAATTTTTCCGTCACATTGCGGCAGCCGTCGACATACACGCGTTGGTAGGCGTCGGCACCACCACGACCGGATGCCGCACAGTGGATAATGAAATCCGCCGCAGGCAATTCATCCACCGCCGCACGACTCGACACATCACAGACCTCCGAGCCCTCGCCTCCCGAAAGAGAAAAAGAGCGCACTTCCCATCCTTCCGCACGAAACACCCGCGCGATGGCCGCACCAAGGTATCCGTGTCCGATCAACAGCAAGCGCATGCCCGATTCAAGCAAAGCAAGCAACGCAACCCAACTCAAAAGCCGCAAGTTCCACGCTTTCATTTGACCGGCACGAAAGCCCCGATTTTCCCTTGGCACAGTGGCTTGTTTCCACCCTATTGTGGGGCCGCCCATGCCAACCGAAGCGATCCTCTCCACCGCCCGACAATTCCTCGGCGTGGACCCTACCGTCCCCATTACGCTCGTCCCCATCAAACGTGGCGCGTCGGGCCGCACGATCGTGCGCGTCAAGGCTCCCGATCAGGAAACCTTCATCGGCATCCACTGGACCGAAGAACGCGAGGACAACGCGCAATTTGTTCCGGTCGCCCAATTTCTCAAACAGGCAAAACTCCGCGTGCCTGCCATCATCCACGACCGATCGCGTCATCGCGTTGCGCTCGTCGAGGACCTCGGCGATGCCGACCTGCTTTCGTTCAAGGATCAGCCTTTTTCCACACGCCTGCCGCTCTACCGCTCGGCCTTCGAGCAAGTGGACCGCCTGTTTTACGCAAAAGCTCCCAAGGATTTTCAGCTCATGCCATCCTTCGACGCGCAGCTTTACCGCTGGGAGCAGGAATATTTTTTCGAACATCTCGTCGAGGAGCACCTCGGCATGGATGCCTCACCGCTTCGCAAGCATCCCGCCTTTCAATCGCTGGCTGAAAGCCTCGGCACCACCGCAAAGCACCTCGTTCACCGCGATTTCCAATCGCAAAACCTGTTGGTGAAAGACGATAAAATTTGGATGATCGATTTCCAAGGCCTGCGTCGCGGTCGTCAGGAGTACGATCTCGCGTCGCTGATTTTTGATCCCTATCTCGATCACAACGCCGAAGAACGCGAAGCGCTGCTCGAACTTTGGGAGGACATCGCCGACGAGCGCCCTGAAGCTTCGCTGTTCCACCAGTGCGCCTCACAAAGGCTCATGCAAGCACTCGGCGCCTACGCGAACATCGTGCACAACCGAGGCGACGAATGGTACCGCCCGCACATCGCCACCGCCGCGCGCCTGCTTGGCGAGGTCACCGTCAATACACCACTCGAAGCCCCGCTCGCACCCGTGCTCGCCGCGATTCCGCAACCGTGAAAATTTTGATCCATCGCCCGCTCTGGGTGCTGATTGCCGCACTTGCCGCCTCGCTCGCGTGCTGGAAAAAAGTGCCCGGCACCAAAACCGACCGCAGCGCTTTCGAATTCATCGCCGCCAGCGTCATCAACCCGCCATGGCTGGTATCCGGCAATGGCAGCCATGATGAACCATGGAGCCTGCAAACATCGCTCGCGAAATCCGCCAAAAAACAAATCGTTTCGCCATCGATCATTGCCATCGACGATGACCCCGATGGCGTATTCCAAAATTTTCCTCCGTCGCCGATCGATGTCGCAGTGCTGCTCAACAACCTCCACCGCCTCGGTGAAAAGAATGCTTCGATCGCCGCCGTCTTCGCGTGGGACGAACCCGACGTCATCGGCCTCACCGCCCTCGCAAAAACCATCGGTCGCTTCGAATCGGTCACCATGGCCGCGCCGCTTTCCCGCGGCACCACCAGCGAACCCATGCCTTCGGCTTTCGTCCGCGCATCAATCCCGATGTCCGCCGTGATCGGCGACAGCTCGCTTCTTCCGGTGGTGAACCGCGTCGCCGTGCGCGGTGCCATCCTCGGCCGCGAAAACACCATGGCCGGATTCCAGAGCCTCGACTCGCAATCGGAAGATGAAATCGCCCCGCTCATCGCGCGCTGGGAAGACCGCGTGATCTTCGCCTTTCCGCTCGTCGTCGCTGTTCAACAGCTCGGCTTGCCCATCGACGGCATCAAGGTCCACTGCGGCAGCTCGATCACCCTCAGTCCACAGGGGCCGATTCTGCCCATCGATGCCTTCGGCCGACCAATCAGCAATGCCCCAAAAACATCGGCACCCATGCCCATTCCCGCCGCCAAACTGATCGACGCAGAAGCCGACCTGCTCGAGCGCAACCCACGCGCACCGCTCATCGTACTCGATGCCCGCAGCACCGCCGATCCGGCCACACTGCGCTTTTCCGAACAGGTGCCTCTGATAGTCTCGTCGATCGTTTCCGATGCCGGCACGCGTCAGGCATTCACCTGCAAACGACTCAATCCATCACGCGAAATTTCCTTTCTCATCGTCGTCGCGCTGATTCTTTCAGCTATTGCGGCTCTCACCACTTTTTCACGAAATGTCATGCTGTTGACGCTTGCCGGATCAGCCATCGCCTCCCAATTCATCTTCGCATCACTTGCCACGATCTGGCTGCCGGGCTTGGCCGCACTTGCTTCCGTCGCCGCGGCGTTCATCATCTCCTCCATCATCCCCGATCCGAAAAAGTCATGAACCCGATCGACAAAGCCAATGCCCTGATCGAAGCCCTGCCCTACCTACAGGCATTTCGCGGCAAAACCTTTCTCATCAAGATGGGTGGATCGGCGATGGAAGATCCCGAGCTGGTTGCCAAGGTCATGCGCGACATCGTCTTTCTCGAAGTCGCAGGCATCAACCCGATCGTCGTGCACGGCGGCGGCAAGGCCATTTCGGCCGCGATGGAAAAGGCCGGGCTCGAAGCAAAATTTGTCGGCGGCTTTCGCGTCACCACCGATGAGGCGATCGACATCGTCGCGCGCGTGCTTTCGGAGGAAATCAACCCCAACCTCGTGCGCATGATCCGCGACTTCGGCGGCAAAGCCGTCGGCATTCCGGGCAACGATGTGTTTCTTGGCGAAAAAACCAAGGTCAACGGACCCGATGGCGCTGCCGTCGACATCGGCCGAGTCGGCGAAGTCGTCGGCTGCCAACTTGCCCACATGGATGCAGCCCACCAGGCGGGCATTGTGCCGGTCATCTCACCTCTCGCGGCGGAACTCGCCACGGGCCGGCCGCTCAACATCAATGCCGACCTCGCCGCAGCCGCTCTCGCAAAAGAACTTCGGGCCGCGAAACTTGTCTACCTTTCCGATGTCCCAGGCCTGCTCTCCGACCCCAAAGACCCCTCATCGCTGATTCATTCGGTCAACCGCAAGGATGCCGAAAGCATGATCGCCAACGGCACGATCTCCGGCGGCATGATCCCGAAAATCCGCAGCGCCATCGACGCGCTCAACGCGGGCGTGCGCAAGGTTCACTTCGTCGACGGACGTCAACCCCACGCGCTTCTGCTCGAAATCTTCACCGATGGCGGCATCGGCACCGAAATCGTGCGCTGATCAAAAGGCCGCTTACAGGCCCCAGGTTTTCACATCGTCAGCCGCTTTGCCCGAGGCGGAAACACCATCGGCACCATCGCTCCATACCGCGACACGGCGGCCATTGAGCGTGCTAGGCTTGTTGCCAGCACCCTTGGGCTGCACCGCCTCAAGCTTCTCATCATAATTGAGATCCAAAATCACATTGTAGGGCCCACCCCACGGGTCAAACATGGCAGTGACTTCGGTGCCCGAGCTATTGTAAATCAAGCCGTTCTTGTTGGCCTTGCCTTCATTGGCAGAGAGAAACTTGATGCCGCGAGGATTCAAGGTCTTGTCCTCGCCAAGCAACGTTTTGAGCAAGTCAATGCCCGCGGCCTCATCGGTCACGAATATCTCATCATCTTCACCGTCAGTTGGCATGCTGCCATACTCAGTGTAGAAATTGTTGACCGCCGTCTCGATCCCGGTCGCCGCAGCAAGGCAGGTGGTCTTCTTCGCTTTTTGAATCGCCGCACCACCTGCCGAAAATCCGGCACCCGCAAGGACGACGACGATGGCGATGACCACAAGAAGTTCAACAAGAGTGAAGCCGCGATTGATGCGCACAGATGGGTTTTTCATGATGAGTTGGTTTGGAAGTTGTCAAAGCGGGCTGATGAGCAACCCGACATGCCGATGGAATCATTCCTGCGACAAGGAAACTTCTAAACCTGATCCCCCTTCACGGCAACTGTTTCCTTGGCGTGACCGCTTTGCCGTTGCGGGAGGGCGCCGCCGGGCGCACAATCCGCCCATGACCCGCAAATCCTTGAGCGACGCGATCCTGGCCCACCTTCGGGCGCATCCGTCACAGCCGATGACAAAGTCGGATCTGGCCCGTCAGCTCAAGGTGCCCAGCGATCAACGCGGCGAACTGCGCAAGGCGATCGAGGGACTCGTCCGAGCAGGCCATATCCAGGAGGGCAAAAAATCCTGTTACCTGCTGCGTGCAAAAACCGGCAACTCGCTGGTCGGAACGCTGAAGTTTCACCCGAAAGGTCACGCGTTCTTTTTTCCCGACGCCACCGACGAATCCAACCTCGCCACAGGCATCGACCTCGCCACGAACTCGCGCATCCATGTTGCGCGCCGAGATTGTGGCACCGCCCTTGATGGCGATCGTGTGATGGTTTCCATCGCAAAACCCAGCCCCAAACGCCTCCCGCGCACCCGCGGCGAGCTCTTCCCCACGCAACCCGATGAAATGCGCGGTCGTGTGGAAAAAGTTCTCGCGCGTAGATCGGGTCGGCTTGTCGGCACCTATCGCCAAAGTCGCAAATTCGGCTGGGTCGAGTGTCAGGACAAAGCCATCGACGGCACGGTCGACATCAGCGGCGACACGACCGCTCAACCCGGCCAACTGGTCGTCGTCGATGTGGAAAATTGGGACGACCCAAACCATCCGCCACGGGGCCGCATCATCGAAGTCCTCGGCTGGCCCGGCGACCCGGGCGTCGACATGAATTCGGTCATCCACCGCTTCGGCCTGCGCACCTCGTTTCCCGAAGAGGTGCTCGCCGCCGCACGCAGCGTGCCGGAAGAACCCGATGCCGAAGAAATTGCCCGCCGCAAGGACTGGCGCGACAAGCTCGTCATCACCATCGACCCCGCCGATGCGAAAGACCATGACGATGCGATCTGGCTCGAGAAAAAACACGACGGCTGGCTGCTCGCCGTGCACATCGCCGATGTCTCGCACTACATCAAACCCGGGAGTTCGATGGACAAGGAAGCCGTCGAACGTGGCAACTCAACCTATCTCGTCGATCGCGTGTTGCCGATGCTGCCGGTGGAACTCAGCAACGGCATTTGCTCGCTCAAGCCCCATGTCGATCGACTCACGAAATGCGCCCTCATGGAAATTTCCGCCAAAGGCGAAATCACCCGAGCGACCTTCATCGACGCGGTGATCCACAGCCGCGCGAAACTTTCCTACGAACAGGCTCAGGAAATTCTCGATGGCAAAGCAGCACCGGAAAATTCGGATCCCTTGCTCGTGCCCATGGTCAAGGAAGGCTGGAAGCTTGCCAGCGCGATGCGCCGCAGGCGTTTCGAAAGCGGCGCGCTCGATCTTGAAATGCCGGAAATCAAAATCCGCCTCGATGAAAACGGTCGCGCCTGTGGCGCCGATCCGGTCGAACACATCCAAAGCCACCAACTCATCGAAGAATGCATGCTCGCCGCCAACGAAGCGGTCGCCCGCGTGCTGCGTCATCGGATGAAGCCATCGATTTACCGCATCCACGAAGACCCGGATCCATCGCGACTCGTCGATTACACCGAAACCGCCATCCTTCACGGCTATCGCCCCGGCGACCTCACCAACCGCGCGCACATCCAAAAGCTGCTCGACGAATCGAAAGGCTCACCCGCCGAACACATCATCAAACTCGGATTGCTCAAAAGTCTCAAACGCGCCGCCTATTCCGCCGAACCGATCGGCCACTACGGCCTGGCCAAGGGCGACTACTGCCATTTCACCAGTCCGATCCGCCGCTACGCCGACCTGATTGTCCACCGCGCGCTTCAACCGCTGCTCGAAAACCCGCCGCACAAACACGATCGCACCCCACCGCAGGCGGAAATGCGCGAGATCTCACGCCACATCTCCGACACCGAGCGCACCTCAGCCGAAGCGGAGTCGGAAACGAAACAGATCAAACTCTTTGAGTATCTGTCTCGCGTTGCCGAAATGCACGATCCCCACATCTTTCACGGACTCGTCACCGATGTGCGCCCGATGGGCCTGATGGTCGAAGTCCCCGACATGGGCCTGCGCGGCGTGGTCAAACGCGAGGACCTTCCCGCCGGACGCTGGCGCCTCGAAGCCCACCGCATGGCATGGGTCTCGACCGACGGCATCGTGATCCAACTCGGCATGCGCGTCCCGCTCACGGTCACCGCCATCGATCGTGAAAAACGCTTTGTCGATTTCAGCGTCGCAGGCCCACCCACCGGCAAAGGCATCCCGACACCAAAAAATTCCAAGGCGCCACCGCCCAAAAATCACGCGAAGAAAAACATCCCGCAACGCAAACCCTCAGGCCCCAACAAAAACCGCAAGCCCCCGGGCAAATCAAAGCACCGCAAGAGGCG
>CAYQRP010000011.1:0-18846 GCA_964419815.1 uncultured Luteolibacter sp.
AGACGGATCCATGGCAGGTGGCTTGCTTTTTGGTTGGGGTTTTCGGGCGCAGGATGGTTCGGCCGTGCGGCCGCCCGAATCGCTTGTTTGGGGACGCTTCCGTTTCATCATCGGGCCTACTTCGCGAATTTCTGTGAGCATGGATTCATCGCGCCGAGTGCGGTGGTAGCTCATCGAGGAATACGCCTAGGAAAACATGTGTATCTCGGCGATCGATTGATGATCACCAAGAATCTCGCAGGCGGGCCTGTACTGATATCCGATCGCGCGCAGCTTTACGGAGAAAGTTTTCTCGAGACCGGCTTGGGTGGAAAAATCATCATTGGCGATGGCACGCACATTCAACCTGGCTGCAGGATTCATGCATTTGTTTCGGATGTCACGATTGGCAGGCGGGTTGAGATTGCCCCTGGTTGCGCGTTTTACAGTTACGACCACGGCATGACGCTGGGCAAGCCGATCATGGATCAGCCTCTTGTGAGCAGGGGTGGGATTTGGATTGGTGACGGTGCCTGGATCGGGCATGGCGTCACGGTATTGCAGGATGTTCGCATTGGCGCGGGCGCTGTGGTTGGCGCAGGTGCAGTGGTGACAGATGATGTTCCGGAAAACGCGATCGTTGCAGGAGTTCCCGCAAGGGTGATCGGCATGCGAACGAGTGCGGAAGATGTTGCGGTCGCAAGAAGCCGCGATCTCGACGTGGCAGCAGCGGTTTGAGAATCGAATTTATAGCAATCAACAAGATGAAGGCAGTCATATTGGCGGGAGGATTCGGAACGCGGATCAGTGAGGAAAGCACCTTGCGGCCGAAGCCGATGATCACCATTGGAGGTCATCCCATTCTGTGGCATGTGATGAACATTTATGCCGCTCATGGCATTCGCGACTTCATCATCTGCTGCGGTTACAAAGGTGGGATGATTCGAAAGTACTTTGACGATTACGTGCTGCATCGTGCGGATGTGACTTATGATCTTGGCGGCATGACCAGGGTCATCCACCGGCGAGCGGCGGCGGATTGGCGGGTGACATGTGTTGAAACGGGCGAGGCGACCATGACCGGTGGCAGGTTGAAACGTGCGGCCGCCTATCTGGATGGCGATAGTTTTTGCATGACCTATGGCGACGGGGTTGCGAGTGTGGACATTGCTGCCAGCATTGATTTCCACAAACGTCATGGAAAGTTGGCGACATTGACAGCGGTGCAAAGTCCCGGCCGCTTCGGTGCATTCATGCTGGATGGTGATGGCGATGAAGTTTCCTCGTTTCGTGAGAAACCCAAAGGTGACGGTGCATGGATCAATGGCGGATTTTTTGTGTTGGAGCCGGAAGTTATCGATTTCATTGACGGCGAAGAAACCGTGTGGGAGCGCGAACCGCTTGAACGATTGGCGGCGGCGGGCGAGTTGATGGCATGGCGGCATGATGGGTTTTGGCAGGCGATGGACACCTTGCGTGACCGGATCGTTTTGGAAGAATATGCGGCAAAAGGAGATTTGCCATGGATGGGAAAGGTGGGCGTGGCATGAAGCCGTACGATCATGCAATCATTGGAGGAGGCATTGTCGGCCTCGCCACCGCGCGCGAGCTTTGCTTGCAATCGCCAGGCTCAAGAGTTGTGGTGATTGAAAAAGAGTCGGCCTCCGCCAGGCACCAGAGCGGAAGGAACTCGGGTGTGATCCACTCGGGTATTTATTACAAACCCGGCAGCCTCAAGGCGGAGTACTGCAAGGAGGGTGCGCTTGCGATGAAGGAGTTCTGCCTTGAGCGCGGCATTCCCGTGAAATCCTGCGGCAAGCTCATTGTAGCAAACAACGATCGCGAGATTTCTTCCCTTCGCCGCCTTTTCAACAACGCTACGTGCAATGGGATCGGCGTCGAATGGATCGGCCGTGAGCGGGCGAGGGAAATCGAACCGCATGTGTCGTGCCTTGAGGCCTTGCATGTGCCGTCGACCGGAATCACCAGTTACCCGGCGGTGTGTCAGGCAATGGCGGAGGATATCCGTAGCGCTGATGGTGACATCTGTTTTGAGCAGAATGTGCTGCACATCGTTGATTCCGGAGGAATGCGGTTCATTGAAACCAGTCGTGATGTTTTTCCTGCGCGTCACATCATCAACTGCGCTGGCTTGCAGAGCGATCGGGTCGGCCGGATGAACGGACGCCTGCCAAGCGCGCGGATCATCCCTTTCCGAGGTGAATACTTCAGGCTCGTTGCGGAGAAATCGAATTTGGTCAACGGCATGATCTACCCTGCACCGGATGAGAAGTTGCCTTTTTTGGGTGCTCACTTCACGAAGATGATTGATGGTGGCGTGCATGCCGGACCCAATGCGGTGCTGGCATTCAAGCGCGAGGGTTATCGAAAAACCGACATCGATGCCGGTGATTTGATCGAGACGCTCGCCTATGGCGGATTTTGGAAAATGGCGGCCGAGAATCTTGCCAGCGGTCTTGCCGAGATGCGGCGATCGATGATGAAAAAATATTTTGTCAAAAGCCTCCGGCAAATGCTTCCGCAGATCGGACCCGAAGATCTCGTTCCCTGCGTTTCTGGTGTCAGGGCTCAAGCGGTGTTCGGCGACGGACGGCTTGCGGATGATTTCCTCATCGATCAGGGGCCTGGGTACTTGAATGTGATCAACGCGCCATCGCCTGCAGCAACCGCATCCTTGGTCATTGGTCGGCATCTCGCGCGAAGGGCGCTGGCATCCTGAAAATTTGGCATTTCTCAAATTATGAAAATACTGGTTACCGGAACGGACGGATACCTTGGCTCCCTGCTCGTGCCGATGTTGCTGGATCAGGGGCACGAAGTCACGGGAGTGGATGTGGGTTTTTACCGATCAGGCTGGCTCTATGAGTCGGGTGCCGATCATGTGAAGACGATTACCCGCGACATTCGCACACTCGAGTCGCGCGATCTCGCCGGGCACGATGCGGTGGTTCACATGGCCGAGCTTTCCAATGATCCGGCGGGGGAGTTGGCTCCAGGAATCACTCGTCAGATCAATCATCATGGATCGGTGAGGTTGGCGGAATTGGCGAAGCGCGCCGGGATACGCCGATTCATTTACATGTCGTCATGCTCGGTGTACGGAGCGGTGGACGGCGATCAGGAGGTGGATGAATCCACGCCACCCAACCCGCAAACTGCCTATGCCCTATGCAAGACGCTTTGCGAAAGGGATATCATCGCGCTATCGGGCCCTGAATTTTCGCCGGTTTGTTTTCGCAACTCGACCGCCTTCGGCGCATCGCCGCGTCAGCGCTTTGACCTTGTGGTGAACAATCTCTGCGGACTCGCGTGGACCAGTGGAAGCATTCGCATGAGCAGCGACGGAAGCCCTTGGCGGCCGCTTGTGCATGGCAGCGACATCGGCAGGGCGATTCTCTGTGCTTTGGATGCGCCGATCGAGGCGGTGCATGGTGAGATCATCAACATCGGATCGAACGCGCTCAATCATCGGGTTGGTGAAATTGCTAACGCCGTAGCGCAGCGCTTTGAGGGCTGCGGTGTCGAATATGGATCAGCCTCCAGCGACAATCGCAGTTACCGCGTCGTCTTTGACAAACTGAAAAAGCATCTCCCCGCATTTCGCTGCGAGTGGGGTCTGAGCGACGGGATCCGACAATTTCATGAATTGTTCTCGAAGCTCGATCTCAAGCGCGAGGATTTTGAGAACCGCGCTTTTACGCGACTTCGGCAGCTGAAATTTTTGATCGAGACCGGTCAGATCGACGAGGCGTTTTATTGGAGGCCGTCCTTGGCGGCCTGATGTCTGTACATTTCAAATCATGACAAAAACCGCAAATTGCAGGTATTGTGACGGGCCGCTTGAGCACCTGATGTGTGATCTCGGGATGTCGCCGATGGCCAATTCATATCCGAAATCCGAGCATTTGCCCGAAGGGCAAAAGACCTATCCACTCAAGGTATGGGTATGTGAAAAGTGCCTGTTGGCGCAGCTGGAAGAGTTTGAGTCTCCAAATGAGATATTCAGCGATTATGCATATTTCAGCAGCGTTTCCCGAGGGTGGGTCGAGCACGCGCGGCGTTACGCGCAGATGATGATTGAGCGTTTTGCATTCGATCCAAGCAGTCTGGTGGTCGAGGTTGCAAGCAACGACGGGTATTTGTTGCAGCACTTTGCCGAGCGGGGGATTCCGGTGCTCGGCATCGAACCAGCGGCCAACATCGCGCGTCATGCCATTGACGAGAAAGGCATCGAAACCATCGTCAGGTTTTTCGGATCCCAGACCGCGAGGATGCTGCATGCCGAAGGAAGATGTGCCGACCTTCTCATTGGCAACAATGTTCTGGCGCATGTGCCGGACATCAAGGACTTCGTGAGAGGCGTCAAAATCGCTCTCAAGCCCAGCGGTGTTTTTACTTTTGAGTTTCCCCACTTGATGCGGCTCATCGACGGCAACCAGTATGACACGATTTATCACGAGCATTTTTCGTATCTGTCATTGTTGAGCGTTGAGCGAATTTTTGCGCGTTACGGGCTTGAGATATTTGATGTCGAGGAGCTTCCGACCCATGGCGGATCCTTGAGGATTTTCGGAAAGCATGCTGGAAACGAGAGCGAAGCGATGCGTCAGACCGGGCGGGTTGAGGCCTTGCGTGAGCGTGAGAAATCCTTTGGTTTGGATGAAATGGACACTTACCGAGCCTTTGCCGAGCGCACCAGAGCGGCGAAGCGTGACTTGCTGAGTTTTCTCATCGATGTCAACGAGCGCGGAGAATCGGTGGTTTGTTACGGAGCAGCCGCCAAGGGAGTGACCCTGATGAACTTTTGCGGTTTGGGATCCGACATGATCGACTATGTCGTCGACAAAAGTCCGCACAAGCAGCAGCGATTCATTCCTGGCGCCAATTTGGAAATTCACGAACCTCAGAGGATATTCGAGACGCGGCCGAATTATGTGATGATCCTCCCATGGAACATTGCCGACGAGGTTCGCAGCGAGATGGCGGGTATTCGCGCATGGGGTGGTCGCTTCGTCGTGCCGATACCGAACGTGAGGGTGATCGATTGAGTTTCAACACGGATATCTGTTGTCATGACTGACGATGCGGGTGTGCGCATGCACAAGCTTGCTGAGCGATTGTATCCGATTTGCAGGAGCATCACCGGCGAGGGATTGCGGGAATCTTTGCAAATCATTGCGGAGAAAATTCCGATGGTGATCAACGGTGTGCCAAGCGGAACGCGTGTCTTTGACTGGTCGGTGCCGCAGGAATGGAAAGTGGAAGAAGCATGGATTCGTGACTCACAGGGCAGGGAGGTAGTCAATTTCCGCGATCACAACCTTCATTTGGTCGGGTACAGCAGGCCAGTGAGGAAACAGATGCCTTTGCGAGATCTTTTGCCGCATTTGCATTCCAATCCTCAGATGCCGGATGCCATCCCGTACCGCACGGGATATCACGATGAGAATTGGGGTTTTTGTCTTCCTCAGAGGACTATCGATCAACTTGAGGATGGTGAATATGAGGTTTGTGTCGACACCGAGCTGTTTGACGGTGAGTTGAATTACGGAGAGCTTTTCATTCCCGGAACCAGCGATGAAGAGAT
This sequence comes from uncultured Luteolibacter sp., assembly GCA_964419815.1. GTDB lineage: Bacteria > Verrucomicrobiota > Verrucomicrobiia > Verrucomicrobiales > Akkermansiaceae > Luteolibacter. Next base: position 5,588 of record CAYQRP010000011.1, read on the forward strand.
TTTGATATCCTGCCATTGCTGTCATCCCTCGATGGCAAACGACAATCTTTCAGGCATGGTGGTCGCGACCGAGCTTGCGGCTCGTTTGTTGCAGAAGCCGATGAGGCATTCGTTCAGGTTTTTGTTTTTGCCGGGAACCATCGGATCCATCGCGTGGCTGGCGACGAATGAGTCCGTGCTACCCAGCATCTCGTGCGGACTGGTGCTGGCCTGCGTCGGAGATCCAGGTGCGCTGACTTACAAACGAACGAAGCAAAAAAATTCGCTAATCGACCGTGCGATCGAGTCGGTCTTTCGTGATGCATGCCCTGACGCGACAATTCGCGAATTCATGCCTTACGGATACGATGAGCGCCAGTACGCATCGCCCGGCATCAACCTCGCGGTGGGATGCCTCACTCGCAGCACCTATGGATCTTTTCCCGAGTATCATACGAGTGCGGACGATCTTTCATTCATCACGCCTGCGGCATTGCAGGACACGCTGGAGAAATTGGAGCGCGTCATGTCGGTCATTGACCGAAACACCACCCACATGAATCTCAAGCCGATGGGCGAGCCAATGTTGGGAAAATATGGGCTTTATTCCGCAAAAGGTGGCAGCAGGACGGGCAAATTCGACGAACTTGCCTTGTTGTGGGTTTTGTCATTTTCCGACGGGGCACATGACCTTTTGTCGATTTCGGAAATCTCCGGGATCGCATTCGAGGACATTTGGAACGCCGCGCAGCGTCTGAGCGAAACAGGATTGCTGGCCGAGCTTTGAAAACAATTTCAGCACGGCTGCGAAATGTTTTCCCAGCGCATGCTTGTTTGTGATTTCAACAATGCCGACATCGCAAATTGTGCCGCGCAACCGTCTTCGAATGTGGCATCGACCCCATCATTTGTTTTACCGCTCAAGCAGGCATCCACGAACGAGCGCATCATCATGTCGAGCGCGTGGGTTTTGCCGTCCGATGCTTCAGGTGGCAAGGGCAGGTTCGTCCACTCCGCTGCGTCGGGCTTTGATGCTTTGAGGTAGTCGACACCGCCCCGGCTCAATGCGGCCTTGAGCGCGCCTTTATCGCCGATCACTTCAAGATAGCCGAGCTCGGCAAATGGTGGAGTCACACGGCTGATGAAAAATTGCCCGCGCAATCCGCTTTGATGACGGATCCATGCGTTGACGATGTCGTCATTTTCGACCGCTGTCATTTTTCCGCTGTGCCTGTCGGGAAGCAGGCGCGGGACGGTGTGGGTGTAGCCGATCACCGATTCCAGCGGACCAAGCACATGACGGTGGATGTCGAACAGATGCGAGCCAAGGTCGAAAAGAAGTCCGGCGCCTGCCGTTTCGCGGCGGTCACGCCAGCTTGCCATGCTGCCGGGTGCGAGTCCGTCCCAGCGATCGTATTGGATGCGCGTGTGAAAGGGCGTGCCGATGTCGCCGGCGGCAATGCGACGACGAAGTTCGCGAATGCCGTAGTTGTAGCGGAAGGTGAAAGCGACCTGGTGGACTTTACCGCTGTCATTTGCGGCTTTGAGCATGGCCGCGGCTTCCGTGTCGTTGATCGCGAGGGGCTTTTCGCAGAACACATGTTTGCCATGATTGAGAGCCATGATGGCCTGATCGGCATGCGCGCAATTGGCACTGGCGATTGTGACCGCATCGACATTTGGATCGGCGCACAAGGCTTCGATGTTGTCGGTCGAATGTTTGATCCCAAACTTTTCGGCGAGTTTTTTTGAAGAGTTGGCATTTCGTCCGCCGACGGCGATGACCTCGGCCTGCGGATGGGAGAGGATGCCGGGAATGTGGCAAACTTCCGCGAAATTGCCGGTGCCGATGACGGCTACCCTGAGTTTGTGATGGGGATTCATTGAAAAAAAACTTCGGATTTTGGCGTGCTATGATTTTTGAAAAAACTGAAATCGCAGGGGTTTTGGTGGTGAAACTCGAAAGGAATGAAGATGCGCGCGGGAGTTTTTCAAGGGCATTTTGTGAGGGTGAGTTTCATGAGGCAGGTTTTTCCTTTCATGTGTCGCAGGCGAATCTTTCCAAGAGTTGCGGCAAAGGCACGCTTCGTGGCATGCACTATCAACAGCCCGGCATTCACGAGGCGAAAATTGTGCGCTGTGTGCGCGGCGCGGTCTGGGATGTGCTTGTCGACATGAGGCCGGACTCTCCGACCTTGCATCATCATCTTTGTTTCGAGTTGAGCGAGTCCAACGGAATTGCGCTGTGCATCCCCGATGGCGTCGCGCATGGGCATCAGGTGCTTGGTGATGAGGCCGATCTTTTTTATCTCATGGATGGTGCCCATAGGCCGGGTCATGAGGCGGGTCTGAGATTCGATGATCCCGCGATCGGCATTCAATGGCCCTTGCCGGTCAACCAGATCAGCCAACGAGACCTTGAGTGGCCACTGATCCATGAGAGCTGAAATAGGTTCAAACGCATGACGGGTTCTTCAAGGCCGAGCGTTGCGATTGTGGTTCCTTGGCCGGGCGGTGAGGGGCTTACCGAAGCTCAGGAAATTTCGTTGAAGCATTTGCGCCATTATCTTGGCGATTACGACATTTATCTCATTGCACCTTGGGGCGCGCGTTGCCGGCTTGATGGCATGAGAATCATCCGTTTCAGACCGAGATATTTCGGCTCTGCGGCAGCCCATGGATTGCTGCTGATGAGCAAGGGATTTTACAAAAGGTTCGGAAACTATGAATATGTCATGTTTTACCACTTGGATAGTCTGGTCTTTTCCGACGGGCTTAGCGAGTGGTGTGGCAAACCTTACGATTACATCGGAGCGCCATGGTTTCGGTGTGAGGACAGTCCGTGGGTGGATCGGGCGAGGGTTGGGAATGGCGGCTTTGCTTTGTTGAGGGTATCCAAGGCGATTGAGGCTCTTGAGGCGCGGCACCGATACATTCGCGGAAGTCGATGGCTTGACCTTCATGTCATGTGGACGCCGGATTTTCTGGCAAAGCCGATGGATCGCCTTTCGCGTCGATTTCCAAAATCAAAATTGCTTGAGCGTCTGGTGAGTGAGCGCAGGCAGTTCATGGATCCGGCCAGCAACAACCGCAACAACGACATCTTTTGGTCGGACATGGCCAAGTACTATCTTCCAGATTTTCGCGTGGCTCCGTTTCATGAAGGAATTCGATTTGCATTTGAAGTTTCGCCGCGCGAATGCCTGCGCATGAATGGCGGCAAGATGCCGTTCGGATGTCACGCGTGGGAGCGTTACGATCGCAGTTTCTGGGAGCCGCATCTTTTGCAATGAATCTCGAATTATTTCCACCCGCACCGCACGGCAAATCGTCATGGCCATGGCACGCGCCTGATGAATCCCCGCCCGTGTTGCAAGGTTCCACGCTTCCACGGATCAGCCTCATCACGCCAAGTTTCAATCAGGCCGAGTACCTGGAGGAAACGATCCGCTCGGTGCTATTTCAGCACTACCCGAAACTCGAATACATCATTGTCGACGGAGGCAGCGTTGATGGTTCGGTCGAGATCATCCGCAAGTACGCGCCATGGATTTCTTGGTGGGTCAGCGAGCCGGACAAAGGTCAGTCCGATGCCATCAACCGCGGTTTTCGTCGATCAACCGGAGAAATCATCGGCTGGCTTTGCAGCGATGATGTGCTTCGTCCCTACGCACTATGGAAAGTGGCGTTTGAATTCATGCGCGATCCGCAGGCGGATGTGCTGGCGGGTGCTTGCCGGCTTCAATACGACTGTGATGGTGGGCGGGTGCGTGACAGTCCGGTGGCTGGCGCCGATTGGGAGTCGCATCCCTACTCGGATGGGATTTGGCAGCCGAGTTGTTTTTTTCGCAAGTCGGCAGTGGTGAGAGATTACTTGGTGGATGAGGGGTTGCATTACTGCATGGACAGAGAGTTGTGGTGCCACTTTGTCAAAAACCAATGCGTTTGGCGGCGAAGTAAGGAGGTGTTGAGCCACTACCGCTACACTGGCAACAACAAGTCGGTTGTTGGAAATGCGGCAATCATCGACGAGTTGGTATTGATTTTTAACCGTCAGCATCCCGCCTGCTTTTTTCTCCCCGAGATCCTGAGGGACATTTGGTTGCCGCTGGTGCTGCGTGGGATGAAAAATGATTCGGGACTCAAGCGCACGGCTTCGGCGCATGGCGCAAGAGCTTTGGCATTCGTGCTGCTCGTTCTTTATCCGAGGCGTCATGTGAGACATTTGCAGCGCGAAATTTACTCCTACAGCGTTTGGTGATTGGGCATGAAAGTGGCGTTCATATCGACCATGGCCGGTTTGCCATGGGGAGGAAGCGAGGAGCTGTGGAGCCGTACGGCGATGCGGTTTTGCGGCCTCGGGCATGAAGTCGAGTGCTCGGTGCCAAAGTGGAGTGAGCCCGTTTCCGCGCTGGAAAATCTTGCGGCGTGTGGAGCGAAGCTGCGGTTTCGTCCGCGTCGCAGAGGTGTATGGCGACGTTTGTCCGAGCGGCTGGTTTCCCGAAGCGGTGTTGAGGAAATCGACGCGGCTTCGATGCGTTGGTTGCGAGCGTTTGAGCCCGACCTTGTGGTCATATCACAGGGTGGGCCTTGGGAAGGACGGCAATGGATGGTGGCATGCAGAAAATTGGGCTTGAGATATGCGGTGGTGGTACAGGCTCACGGCGAAGCATGGTGGCCGATGGATTCGTGGATGGCGGATTTGCGAAACGGTCTCGAATTTGCCGAGGGAGTTTATTTTGTCTCAAATGCCAATCGGCGTCTGATGGAACTCCAATGTGGCATGGAGTTGGTCAATGCCGAGGTGGTGAGCAATCCATGGAATGTGGCGCATGAGTTCGATTTGCCGTATCCTGCCACGGACGAAACGGTAAGGCTGGCGTGTGTTGGTCGCTTGGATCCGCAAACAAAAGGGCAGGATCTTGTGCTGCAAGTGATGGCGATGCGGAAATGGAAATCGCGGCCGATCGAGGTCAGCATTTTTGGCTCCGGTCCCTGTCTTGAGAGCCTGGAGCGGATGGCAAAAATGTGTGCGGTGGCAAATGTGAATTTTCTGGGTCAGGCCGAAGACATTCGCGGAATATGGGAAGATCATCACGGCTTGATCATGCCGTCGCGTCATGAAGGCCTGCCACTTGCGGTGATTGAGGCGATTTGGTGCGGTCGCTTGGTGATTGCGACGGATGTGGCGGGAAACGCGCAGCATTTGCGTGACGGCATCGACGGATTCATTGCTGAGGCACCGACGGCAAAACATCTGGATGACGCGCTCGAGCGGGCGTGGCAGCGGCGGCACGAGTGGATGGCCATGGCGAATGCCGCCAAGAAGCGATTGGTCTCCGAATTGCCGCAGGATCCGATCGGAGCCTTTGCGGAAAGGCTGCAGAAATTGGTGATCGCATGATCGGGCTTTCGCGATTTTACCGTCCATGAAGGCAAGCATTGTCATCGTCACGCGCAATCGCGCGCGGCATCTGGAGGCAACTTTGAAATCACTGGGCTCTCTGACTGTGCCAGCGGAGCTGGATTGCGAGTTGCTGGTGATCGACAATGGATCCGAGGATGAAACAGCGGCCGTGATTGGATCGTTCAAGAGTAAAAACCTGGTGGCTCGACATGTTTGGGAAGAGCGCAGGGGAAAAAGCGCGGGCATGAATCGGGCTTTTGCCGAGGCAAGTGGTGATTTCATTCTATCGGCGGATGATGATGTCAGGTTTCCCGAAAACTGGATTGAGGGCATGTTGGAACCATTGGTTTTGGAGCGTGCTGGGGCGGTGGCGGGCGGAGTGGTTTTGGCTGACGATTTGCGGCGTCCGTGGATGACGCCGATGCATCGCGCATGGTTGGCGGAGACTTGTTGGCTCGATCGCGGCGCGCCGAAATTCTATGTGGGCGCCAACATGGCGATCGCGCGGGAGGTCTTGGACAAGGTGCCGCAGTATGATGAGGCGCTTGGCCCAGGAGCATTGGGTTATGGCGATGATGTCTTGTTTTCCTCGCAGGTTCGTCACGCAGGCTATCGGATTGCGGACGCGCTCGATGTTTGTGTGGTTCATCATCCGGAGAGCGAGCGACTGAGCAGGAAGTCATGGCTGGATGCCGCATGGAGTCGCGGATTGTCGCAGGCGCATTTGGGTCATCATTGGAATCATTGGCGGTGCCGTGGAGGAAAGTTGAAAACTGCGCGTACGGCGGCGGCTCTCGCATGGTGGAGATGCAGGAATACTCAGGCGATGAATGCCGAAGGATGCGATGAGACGGAAATGCGTTTGGTGTTTGAGCACGCCATGGCCGTGGGCCACCTGAGCGAGTCAAAACATGCGAGGCGTTACGAAAAAAACGGGCTCAAACCGTTGGAGCAATGCCATGAGTGATGCGAAATGCGATCAGCTCGTGAGCATTGTAATTCCGACATACAATCGCGCGGATCACGTTTCGGACGCGGTGAGAAGTGCTTTGAATCAAACATGGCCGCATTGCGAGGTGATCGTGGTCGATGACGGGTCGACCGATAAAACCGATGAGGTGCTGACGGAGTTTGAAGGTCGCATTCGTTATGTCAAAACACCGAACCGAGGTGTGGCGGCTGCGAGAAACCGCGGTATTCGAGAATCAACTGGCGAATGGATCGCATTTCTCGACTCCGATGATCTTTGGCGATCCGAAAAAATCGAGTGTCAGATGCGGGCTTTGGCCGAGCATCAGGCGTTTGTTTGCTTTTGCATGAGCGTCGACGAGGATGGCGTGTCGCTCGACGACTTGCCCTTGATGAATTCCGCAAGCGATTCGGCTGATGCCAAGCATTACCCGCGCGGTGACTTCTCGATGTTTCTTTACCAGCGTCATCCTTTCATCCAATCGATGTTGGCAAATCGTTCCTGCCTACGCGGCAGAAGACCTTTTGACGAGTCCCTGCATGTGGCGGAGGACACGCGCCTGATTCACCAATTGGTGTTGGCTCACGGATTTGTGGCGCTCAACCAGCCGCTGGTGCGGGTGCGGCGCGAGCGAGTCGCGCCCGGATTGTCGGACAACATGGAAGTCGGCGCCGCGTACCGCAGATACGATTGTTACCTGCGGGTGCAGGCGCAGGCCTATCGGCGACTATCGAATCGGCATCCGGCATCGGCGCGTTTGGTAAGGCGCAACATGGGGTATTTTTCATCGAGGCTGGGCGAACTCGCGTGCGCGATCGGTTGTCGTGATGCGGCGTTTTCCCATGCGCGCGCAGGACTCGGAATGTGGTGCGATTTGAAGTGTTTTACCCGCAATCTGTTGGTGCTGACAGCGTATCCGATTTCGAAAAAATGGTTTTCTAAAAAGTGGCGAGTGATGCCTGAGAATGATGTGGTTTGATGAAAATTACCATCGCGCCTCGCGCGTGAAAAATCCGGCGGTGGCCGTTGTCGGATCCGGCGGACGACTTGGCGAGGTGTTGGCGAACGCACTTTCGAAGCGTCATCGCGTGGTCGCGCTGAATCGTGGTGACATGGATCTTAGCGATGGGGATTCGATCCGTCGCGTGCTGGGAGCGATTGATTACGAATATCTTTTTCTGACAGCGGCGCTGACGGATGTGGATTACTGCGAAACTCACCCGCGTGAGGCATACCTGATCAATGCCGAGGCGGCGGGAATCATAGCGGATATTTCAGCGGATAAGCATGCGCATGTCACCTACCTGAGCACCGACATGGTTTTCGACGGATCGAGTGCGGTGCCGTATCGGGAAACGGATGCGCCGTTGCCGATCAGCGTGTATGGCCATACCAAGCACGATGGCGAGCGTCGGGTGCTTGAGGCATCGGGTGAAAATTTGGTGGCGCGAGTTTCATGGTTGTTTGGGCCGTCGCGTCCGGGTTTTCCCGAATGGATTGTGCGTCAGGCCACATCTTGCGAATGCCCCGCGCTGCCAGATGACAAATTTGCGCGACCCACCTACACGGTGGATCTTGCCGAATGGTTGGAGGCCTTGGTCTTCGGAAATGCGAATGCTCCGGCATCGGGTGTGGTGCATCTTTGCAACGCAGGCACCTGCTCTTGGAGGGAGTGGGGTGAGGTATGCCTCAATCTTGCAAAAATGGGTGGAATGGCGAATTTGGCTGAAAAAATCAGGGGCATCGCGCTGGAGGAAGTCGGCGCATTTGTCGCCTCACGCCCGCTGAATTCCGCCCTGCACCACGGGCGTTTTACGGAACTGACTGGCATCAGGCCGCGGTCTTGGTGCGAAGCACTACGCCATTTCGTGATTCAAAGCGGACAGTTCAGGGTTTAATGAATGAATGCGTGACCTGTCGTTGCATGGGCAAGGACACGGTTGCGCTCACCCCATCAATTGCGTTCATGAGAATACTCGTCACCGGCGGCGCCGGATTCATCGGATCAAACTTCGTCAGGCACTTGCTCGGGACATCACCGGGGGAGATGGGCATGGTCGTTGAAAAGGTGATCAATCTCGACAAGCTCACCTATGCGGGCAACCGCGGCAACCTCGCCGATCTTCAGGGCGACACGCGGCATCTCTTTGTCGAAGGTTGCATCGGCGACACGGCATTGATTGGAAAATTGCTGCACGAGTATCACATCGATTCAATCGTGCATCTTGCTGCCGAGTCGCATGTCGATCGGTCGCTCGACAATGCGGCTGAATTTATCAACACCAACGTGCTCGGGACGCAGCGTTTGCTTGAGGCGTATTATCGCTACCTTGGAAAAAGCGGCCGACGCGACGCTCGGATGTGTTCCATGGCCGATGGGGGATCCGGCGTTTTTATCAACGTATCGACCGATGAGGTGTATGGCTCGCTTGATCCGTCGGACAAGCCGTTCGACGAGGATTCGCCCTACGCGCCCAACAGCCCGTACAGTGCCAGCAAGGCGGCGGCTGATCACATGGCGCGTGCCTATCACCAAAGTTTCGGCGTGCCGGTGATCACCACCCACTGCTCAAACAATTACGGGCCGTTTCAGTTTCCCGAGAAACTGATCCCTCTCATGATCCGCAAAGCATCGCGCGGGGAGGAACTTCCGGTTTATGGCGATGGCGGAAACATGCGCGACTGGATCCATGTGTCGGATCACTGCAGCGCGTTGTGCGCGGCGCTTTTCAAGGGTGTTCCTGGAAAAAATTACCTGATCGGCGGCCGCTGCGCGAAGAGCAACCTGGAGGTCGTTCACGAGATCATCGACATCGTGAAGGAAATGGTGCCATCGCCGGCGCGTGCCGTGAACCGAGACTTGATACGATTTGTCGAGGACCGTCCCGGTCACGATCGACGCTATGAGGTCGACCCGACGCGCATCGAAAACGAGCTTGGCTGGCATGCAAAAATCGGATTTCGCGAGGGGCTTCGCAGCACCGTGCAATGGTATTTTGACCATGAGGAATGGATCGGCGAAATCGAAAGAAAAAGCTATCTTGGGCAGCGTCTGGGACTGAGGGGAATCTTGGAATGATTGGAAACTTATTCACGGATGGCATCGGGGCTGTTGCGGAAAAATCTCCGACCCGACGTGGGATCATCCTCGCGGGAGGAACCGGCAGTCGGCTGTTTCCAATCACACATTCCGTCTGCAAGCAACTCGTGCCGGTTTATGACAAGCCGATGATTTATTATCCGCTTGCGATGCTGATGCTTGCCGGGATTCGCGAAATTCTGGTGATTGTGAATCCGCGCGATCTTGCGGGTTTTGCCGCCTTGTTGGGTGACGGATCGCAATGGGGGCTGGACATTTATTATGCCGAGCAGGAGCGGGCCGACGGATTGGCGCAGGCGTTTTTGATTGGTGAGGAGTTCATTGGCACGGATCCCGTGTGTTTGGTGCTTGGCGACAACCTGATGCATGGCGAGGCCTTGCCCGAAGCGCTGATGGCGGCTTCGCAAAGAACCCGTGGCGCGACCGTGTTTGGTTGCGAAGTTGAGGCTCCCGAGCAGTTTGGGGTGGTCGAATTTGACGAAGATGGACTGGCTGTTTCGCTGGAGGAAAAGCCCGATGTGCCGAGGTCGAATTTTGCCGTGCCGGGTGTTTATTTTTACGATGAAAAGGCGGTGGATTACGCGCGCCACCTGCGGCCTTCCGCGCGTGGCGAGTTGGAGATCACCGACCTGAACCGCGAGTACCTCAAGCGTGGCGAGTTGAAAGTCGAGTTGCTCGGCGACGGCATTGCGTGGTTCGACACCGGCCTGCCCGATTCACTGGCTGAGGCATCGCATTTTGTGCGGAGCGTTCAGGAGCGTGACGGGTGCAAGATCGCTTGCCCGGAGGAAATTGCGTTCGCGCAGGGAATGATCGATCGCGGCAGATTGGGGGACTCGATCGTCAAGTACGAGGGCACGCCCTACGGCGAATACCTCAAGCGCTTGTAGGGTGTTTTTGAAAAAAATCATATGGCGACTCAGTGTTCATGGAGAGGCTTGCGCCCGCAGGCAAGGTTGAGGTTGGAAACAAGAAACTACGCATCCAGCGCGTTGGCGAATCGTGTGTCCGCCGACGGCATCGGAGTGACGGAGGCGATCTCGGGCCGCTCGGAATTGGCGGATGCATGGATCCCCGGCGTGGAGGTCTTTCCTCGCAAGGTTTACGCGCAAAAGAGCAGGGGACATTTTGCCGAACTTGCGCGCATGGATGATGGCACGCTCTCAAGGATCGGCCTGATTCCGAGCCAGTGGGCCTCGGCCATGATGCACCGCGACAGCGCGAAAGGTTTCCACATTCACCCGCCTTTCCTGCCTGACGACATCGATCCAGCCGATTGGTTCCAGTCGCTTTATGTCGATCATGCCGATGACTATTCCCGCAGACCTTATCGCTTGGAGCAATGGGACGTGATGTTTTTCCTGACCGGCATCTGCGAGATGATTCTGGTGGATGAAAGGGACGGCATGCCACGGCGTGTGATGCGTCTGATCATTTCCGGCGACATTCGCAGCGGTCCCGATACCGGTGGAGTGGTGATTCCGCCGGGGGTGGGTCATGCGATTCGCAGCATCGGCCCCGAGGATCTCATCATGGTTTACGGTACCAGCACTTCGTTCAACCCGCATTGGGAAGGTCGCATCGCAAGCCGCGTGGAAATGGCTTCGTTGCCGGAGGATTGGACCGATCACCTTGAGTGGGGGATTTGAGCGAGACGCGGAAATTTTTTATCCCGATAGTGAAGAAGTAAAAAAATGAACATCATGAAGACAACAAGCAAAGATGGATTCGTCAGGCGGACATGCGGCCTGATCATTGGAACCTTATCGGCATTGGCACTGGCCGCCGGTTTGGTTGGTTGCGGAAATGGCGGCAGTTCGGCAGCCATTCCGTCGGAAGCGAGGATCGCCGGTTTCGGCGGTGTCCTGTCGGCGGGTGATGAAGTGAAGGTGACCTTTCGCGGGGCACCCGAGCTGGACACGCGTCAGAAAATTCCCGCCAACGGCCGATTGAGCCTGCCGACGATCGGCGATGTTCAAGCCGCAGGGCAGACGATCGGTGGCTTGCAGTCGAAACTGATGGCGCTGTACCAACCGCACCTGCAGGACCCGAATGTGCAGGTCTCTTTGGAAAATGCGGCAGCGGGTGTCTATGTTTCAGGCGAAGTCCTGCGGCCCGGAAGGATTCCACTCGATCGGCCTATGACCGTGCTCGAGGCGGTGATGGAAAGCGGTGGCTTCACGCGCATGGCCAATCCCAAGCAGGTTGTGCTGGTGCGCAATCAGAACGGCAAAAGCATGCGCTACCTGCTCAACATGAACGACACCCTCACCTCGGCGCAGAGCAGCCCGTTTTATGTGAGGCCCTTCGATGTCATTTATGTGAAACAAAGCGTCTGGTAGGACGCCTCAGGATTCGATTAAAAACCCAAAATTCTCAAATCAACCCGACGGGAAACCGCCGGGTTTTTTTGTGGCTAAAATAAACCTCGTTCATTTTAGCATCGACAATCCGAAAATTTTCGTAACGATAATTTCCGTCATGAGCGAACCGCTGACATTTTTTCGGGCATTGGCCGACGAGACTCGTTGGCGGATTGTTCGCCTCGTGGCAGAGCGTGCCTTGTGCGTTTGCGAGTTGGCGGACATCCTCGAAATGCCGCAATCGTCGGTTTCAAGTCATGTGCAAATCATCCGCAAGGCGGGAATGCTGGAGAGCGAGACTTGCGGCAAGTGGACCTATTTCCGCATCGCGCGCGTTCACCTGCCTCTGTTGAAAGCGGTGATGAAAAATTTCCCTGGCAGCGGTCTGCGCGCGGCGGATGTGAAACGGGCGGACGCGCGTCTGGCGCAACGCGAGGGCAGCTGCTGCCCGGGGCCGGTGAAGCTCGCAAAACCAAGCAAAACAACGATCAAGCCATGAACCTTTCCGAACTCAAATCCCTCTTGGCCGAGCATTCGCAGCGGCACTTCCGTTTGGCTTTGCCCGATGGCTCGGCTGTGCCTGTTTCCTTTCACATCACCGAAGTGGGATTCGTACACAAGACCTTCATCGATTGTGGAGGCAAGCTCCGTGAGCGCTCGACCTGTCAGTTGCAGGTGTGGGTGGGCGAGGACTACGATCACCGAATCGAGACGGGAAAAATGGCCGGGATCCTCGACAAGGCAAAGTCGCTGTTCACCGATGAGCATGTGCCAGTCGAGATCGAGTACGAGGATCGCGTCATTTCGCAGTACACCATCGAGGGTTTTGAGCTCACGACCGATTCGGTTGTTTTGCGTCTTGCGCACAAGCACACCGAATGCCTCGCGCCGGAGTTGTGCGGGCTACCGTCGATTGGCCGACTGCCTGCGATCGGTGGCAAGTCCCCGTGCTGCGGGCCAGGCGGTACTTGCTAAAATTTTTTCACCCATTCACCCACTATGAAACCACCCGCCATCCTCATTCTTTGCACCGGCAACAGCTGCCGTTCTCACCTTGCCGAAGGCATCCTGCAAGCCGCGCTCGGCGACAAGTACCGCGTCGAAAGCGCGGGCTCGAAGCCTGCGGGCTATGTCCATCCGCTTGGCATCAAGGCCATGGCCGAAATCGGCATCGACATCAGCGACCATCGCTCGAAGCACCTCGACGAGTTTCTCAACGACCAAGTCGAAACGGTGATCACCGTTTGCGGCAACGCCGATCAGGCATGCCCGATTTTTCCGGGTCAACTGAATCGCCATCACTGGGGCTTTGACGATCCCGCTCATGCCACCGGCAGCGAAGAGGAACAAATGGCGGTGTTCCGTCGCGTGCGCGATGAGATCCGCCGCGTGTTTGAGGCCTACGCCGCAGGTTTGCTTGATGCGGCAAAGCGCGTTTAG
>CAYQRP010000012.1:0-18354 GCA_964419815.1 uncultured Luteolibacter sp.
GACCCACGGAAGTGATGTTGGCGTTGTTGAGGCAGTTGGCGGCGCGCACCGAGAGCTCGATTTCGTTGACCGACATGTTGAGCAGCTTCTTGAGCGCGGCGTTTTCTTCGCTCGATTCGGCAGGAGCTTCTTCGAAGTCGACGGCATTTTCGTCATAGTTGACGAACACGTCGAGGTGGTGGCGAAGGATCGCGGAGGCTTGGAGCAAAGCATCTTGAGGCGTGATGCGACCATCGGTCCAGATGTCGAGCACCAGCTTATCGAAGTCGGTCATCTGACCCACGCGGGTCGTCTCGACGGCGTACTTGACGCGGGTGACGGGCGAGAAGATCGAGTCGATGGCAATGACGCCGATCGGTTGGTCCTTGCGCTTGTTCTCATCGCCGGTGGAAAAACCGCGGCCGACGCGAACTTCGAATTCGCAGTCGAACTTCACTTTCTTGTCGAGCGTGCAGATCACCTGATCCTTGTTGACGACGTCGTAGATGTGATCGCCTTGGATGTCGCCGGCGGTGACGACGCCTTCCTTCTCGACCTTGATGGTGAGGATGCGGGGTTCCTTGTCGTTGTGGCTGAACTTGACCTTCTTGAGGTTGAGCACGATGTCGGTGACATCTTCGACCACGCCTGGGAGGCTGGAAAATTCGTGTTGCACGCCCGCGATGCGCACGGAGGTGATGGAGGCTCCCTCAAGCGAGGAAAGCAGGACGCGGCGCAGGGAGTTGCCGATGGTGTGGCCATAGCCGCTTTCAAACGGTTCGGCGACAAATTGCGCGTAAGTATCGGTGGCGGTTTCCTCGTTGCGAACGAGGCGGTTTGGGAGCTCGAAACGAGCGAGTTTGGTGACTGACATGTTTTTTCTTGGTTTGCCGGGTTACCCTCCAACGGGCTTGCGCCCCGCAAAGGGGCTGACGGAGGACCTACGGCGGATTTGGGATGCCCGCGGGCGGCGAATAAAGGGCGAGCCCCTGCCGCTGGCAAACCATTTTTTGCATTTTGAGGCGCGAAAACGGCCATTCCACTCCAACGCGACCGGGTACAGGCGAAAAATCTCTGGATTTCGACCATTTTCGGATCGACCAGTTCCAATGAATCCCCCCGGAAAAAATCGATGAAATCGAAGAAAAATCTAACCCGTTTCAGTTACAAAACCGCGGCCTTTGAGGGCTGGCGACTGTGCATCAGCCGTGGCGGCAAGACCTTCATGCGCTACTTTCCCGATAAGAAATTCGGCGGCCCCCGTCGCTCGCTCGCCGCAGCCGAACAGGCGCTCGCCAAATTGAAGTCGCTCCTCGAGAGCGCCAAACGCGCCGGAGGTCAGCTCAACCCCACACTCGTACGCAAAGCGGAAAAACTGTTGGAGAGTGCGGTCTGATGCGCCAGCATCGTCATCGCCATGCCCGCAAGCGAAGCCCCCGTCATCCACTGGCACCGTCGCGATCTTCGCATCGCGGACAATCTTTCACTGCATCACGCCGCTTCGCTGGGTCGACCCGTGATCCCGGTCTATTTTTTGAGTGATTGGAAAAAATCCCACCTCTGGACCGGACCCAAGCGTCAGCAATTTCTCTGCGGCTCCCTCGCATCGCTCGCCAAAAATCTTGAGACCATCGACGGCCGACTCATCATCCGTCACGGCGATGCAGTGAAAGGCTTGCGCCAACTCATCAAGGAAAGTGGTGCGAAAGACCTCTGCTTCAATCTCGATCCCGATCCTTTCGGAAAAGCAGTCGAAGAAAAAATCCGCCAACTCTGCGCGGAACTCGGCGTGCAATGCCACTCGCATCACGATCATGCCCTGCACACGCCTGATGAAGTGCTCACGCAGAGCGGCCTGCCCTACAAGGTCTACACACCTTACAGCCGCAACTGGCTCGCACTCGAAAAACCCTCACCGGTCGGCAAACCGAAAAAACTCAACACACCCGCCGAAATCAAATCACTCCCGCTTCCGACACTCGCCCATTGGAGCCTCAAGGAACCCGACGCGCAACTGCCCGAACCCGGCGAACGCGCCGCGCGCGAACGCTTCAAAAAAGCCCTCGCAGGGATCGTTCAACATTACGGCAACACGCGAGACATTCCTTCGCTGCATGGCACTTCTCGAATCTCGCAGGACCTGCGATTCGGACTCATTTCCATCCGCACGATTCATGCCGAATTGATGAAAGCCCGCGCCGCCGCCAAAGCCGCTGAACGTGCGAGCATCGACATCTACCTCAAGGAACTCGCATGGCGCGAATTTTACTTCGCGATCCTCCACCACTTTCCCAATGTGCTTGAGGAGGAATTCAACCCCGAGTGGCGCGGACTTCCATGGGACGCACCAAATGAAAATTTCGAGGCATGGAAAAACGGCCGCACCGGATTTCCAATCGTCGATGCCGGTATGCGCGAGCTCCTTGCCACCGGCTTCATGCACAACCGCGTGCGCATGATCACCGCGATGTTTCTCACCAAGGATCTGCACATCGACTGGCGACTCGGCGAATCCTACTTCATGCAGCATTTGCTCGACGGCGAAATCGCCTCGAACAACGGCGGTTGGCAATGGTCGGCCGGCACTGGCGCCGATGCGGCACCTTATTTCCGCATCCAAAACCCCTGGTCGCAGACCGCGCGTTATGACCCGCAAGGGATCTACATCAAGCGCTGGATCCCCGAACTTGCCGCCGTCGATCCGAAGAAATTTCTTGAGCCGCCCGCCGACGGCAAACCTCTCGCTCCAGGCTACCCGCTCCCCTGCGTCGATCACAAATCCGAACGCGATCGCACCCTCGCGATTTTCAAACGCCATCGCGGGGAACGTTGAGATCGTCCGCGAAACATCAAACGCAAATCGTCACAAAAAATTCTTACGACCTCGCCATCACGGCCCAACGAAGTTTGGCCGGCCTGCTTCGCGGATTTTTGTGCCTCTCCTCCGCTCCTGCAGTGATCACCCCATCGCTGATCTCTGCAAAAACGCCCTCGCGCAGTCCGGCCTGAAAACATTTCTTCACCCGACGATCCTCGCCCGAGTGAAACGTCAGGATCGCCACCCGTCCGCCGGGCTTCAGACAATTCGGCAAGCTTCGCAAAAACGCATCGAGTGCGGTGAACTCTTCATTGACCGCGATTCGCACCGCCTGAAACACGCGGCGCAGGGTGATTTCTTTCTCATCGTCACGAATTTCGCTCATGCCCCGAATCGCCATGGCGAGTTCCGATGTCGTGAAAAATTTCCGACCTGCCAGTTTCATCGCAATGACATCCGCCCGCGGCTCATCGGCATTCTCGCGCAAAACATCCTCGAGCTTTTCCGCATCGATGCGTGCCAACCAATCGGATGCGCTCAGCCCACGTGTCGGATTCATCCTCATGTCTAAGGGTCCTTCATGCTTGAAACTGAATCCGCGTGAGGGATCGTCAAACTGCATCGAGGAACATCCAAGATCGGCGAAGACAAAATCAGCCAGCATGCCACGGTCCGCGAGCAACTTGGAAATCCCAGCATAGTTCGAGCGAATCGCGAAAAAACATTCCGGCCCGAATCCCATTTCCACCAGTCGACGCTCGGTCTTCGGCAGTTCGACCGGATCCTGATCCACACCGATCAGCATCCCACCCGGAGTAATCCTTTCCAAAATTTTTGCGGCATGATGACCGTAGCCGAGAGTGCAATCGACCCCCACCATGCCCGGTGCCAAGGCAAGCGCCTCAAGGCACTCATCCACCATGATCGGAATGTGCATGCCCGCGGGCGTTTTGCCGGAGGCTATGACCTTTGCCACCGTTTCCGCGTAGCGTGCCGGATCTCGCTCCTTGTATTTCTCCTCGAAATGACGCGGATTTTTTCCGCGATACCGCTTGCGGCGCGGCGGTCGTGGCGTGGCATCGTCCATCGCTTGCTCCGTCATCGCGACCATTGCTCGCAGAGCCGCCATGATCCGTCAAAACCCAAGTGCGGAAAGCCATGCGTGCGCCTTTTTTCTTTCGCATGCTTGAACTTTGGGAGAATCTTTCGCCGCCCATGAAAATCGGCATCGCGCAAATCAACTCGGTCGTAGGCGACTTCCCCGGCAACGCCAAACGCCTCATCGCCGCTTACCGCGAATGCATCGATCAAGGTGCGCAGTTGGTGATCTCACCCGAGCTATCCCTCGTCGGCTATCCGCCGCGCGATCTGGTTTTCAAATCAAGCTTCGTACCGAAATGCCTGCAGGCCCTCGACTACCTTGCAGGTGAAATTCGTGAAACGCCGATGCTCGTCGGTTATGTCGACCACCATCACCCGCGCCAACCCGGCAAGCCGTTTCGCAATGCCGCCGCATGGCTCGAAAACGGAAGCGTGCGCCATCGGGTTTGGAAAACCCTGCTTCCAACCTACGATGTGTTCGACGAACGACGCTATTTCGAACCCTCCGAATCCTGCACACCGATCGAGTGGAACGATATGCGCATCGGCATCACCATCTGCGAGGACATCTGGACCGAGGACTACCTCGACCGCCCGCTTTACCATCGGGATCCCGTTCAGGAACTCAGCGAA
Source organism: uncultured Luteolibacter sp. (assembly GCA_964419815.1). Classification (GTDB taxonomy): domain Bacteria; phylum Verrucomicrobiota; class Verrucomicrobiia; order Verrucomicrobiales; family Akkermansiaceae; genus Luteolibacter. The sequence continues at coordinate 4,532 of CAYQRP010000012.1, forward strand.
CAAGGCATCGATCTGATGCTCAACCTCAGCGCCTCGCCATTCCATCTCGGCAAGCCAGCATTGCGCCGCTCGATGATCGGTGCCATCGCTCGCAAGTGCAAGGTCCCGGTGGTTTACTGCAACGCCATCGGTGGCCAGGATCAACTCATCTTCGACGGTCACTCGCTGGCAGTCGGATCAAACGGTCGCATCATTGATCAAAGTCCCGGATTCAAGGAATCGTGCAAAGTCGTGGATCCATTCCATCCGACGCAAGACGACACGGTTTTCGACGATTGCGACGCGTCGCAACTTTACCACGCGCTTGTTCTGGGATTGCGCGATTACGCTCATAAATCAGGCTTTTCGAGTGCCTGTCTCGGCCTCAGCGGCGGCATCGACTCGGCACTCACCGCCGTCATCGCCGCCGACGCGCTCGGCGCGGAAAACATCCACGGCCTGACCATGCCCAGTCCGTATTCGTCAAGCGGCAGTGTTGAGGATTCGTTTGCGCTCGCAAAAAATCTTGGCATCCGCTGCGACGAAATTTCGATCTCCGCGGCATTCGAATCGGTCAAGTCGACCATGCATCCCTTGTTCGCCGGCAAGCCTGAGGATGTGACCGAAGAAAACATGCAGGCGAGAATCCGCGGCTTACTCTTGATGGCACTCTCCAACAAGGACAACCACCTGCTGCTCACCACCGGCAACAAGAGCGAACTGGCAGTCGGCTATTGCACGATCTATGGCGACATGTGCGGTGGTCTCGCAACCATATCCGATCTTCCGAAAACCCGCGTCTATGAAATCTCCCGCTGGCTCAACCGCGAGAGGGAAATCATTCCGTGGCACACGATCGAAAAAGCCCCCAGCGCCGAACTGCGCCCCGATCAAAAGGATCAGGACACCCTGCCCCCCTACGACATTCTCGATGCGATCCTCGAACTTTATGTCGAACACCACTTGTCGACCGATGAGATCATCACGCGCGGATTCGATGAGGCGACGGTTCGCTGGATCCAACGCCGCGTCGATCTGAACGAATGGAAACGGCATCAGGCCGCACCCGGATTGCGCGTCACGAGCAAGGCATTCGGCATTGGCCGACGCATGCCGATCGTGCAGCGCTTCGAAGGCTGATCGTCATCGCGTCAGGCTTCAAATTCGCGGGCCGGCGGGCCGCTTTCAAAACGCATGAGATCGGCAATGAAGGTAAGCGGGATGTGTCCGGTCTCGCCATTGCGGTTTTTCGCGAGCACCAATTCGGCTTTACCGGCCTCGGCGTCCTTCTCCTCCTGATCCTCCGCATAATAGGCGCTGCGGTAGAGCAGCCCCACCATGTCGGCGTCCTGCTCGATCGAACCCGATTCCCGCAAGTCCGACATGCGCGGCACGCCAATGCTCTTGCCGGTGCGGTTTTCGGGTCCGCGGTTCAGCTGCGCCAAAATCACGATCGGCACCTGAAGTTCTTTCGCCAGCCCCTTGATGCCGGCGGAAATTTCCGCGATTTCCCGCTCGCGTGAATTTTCCGCCTGCTTGGTGCGCGACTTCATCAATTGCAGATAGTCGATCGCGATGAACTCAAGCCCTTCGTCGCGCTTTTTGCGGCGGGCCTTTGCACGCACTTCGTTGATGGTGACGCCCGGGGTGTCATCGATGAACATCCGCGCGGCGGAAACCTCCGTGGCTGCGCGCTGAACACGCATCAGGTCGGCCTTGGTGGCTTTGTAACCCCGCGAAAGATTGCTCAAGGCAAACTTTGCTCGCGAGAAAACCAAACGCTGCACGAGCTGAAACGCGCTCATTTCGCACGAGAAAACCAGACTCGGCTTTGCCTGATCGATGCAGACATGCTCGACGATGTTCATCATCAGTGAGGTCTTGCCCATCGACGGACGCGCGGCGATGACGAACATTTCGCCAGGCTTGAGTCCGTTGCTCATCCGATCGAGCTCTTCATAGCCCGTCGATATGCCTTGCGCACCTTTTTCACCCGCAAGCAATTTCTGAAACTGGTCAATCACCTGATCGACCGATTGCTTGATGTTCGGTGCCTGCGCCGCTTCGGAGCCTTCGCGAATCGCGAGAATTTTCGCCTCGACCGTGTCCAGCAATCCGGCGACTTCGTCGGGCGAATCGTAAGCCTGTTCGATGGCCTCGTTGGAATTTTGAATGATCGATCGGAGGACGTGCTTGTCCTTCACCATTTGCAAATGATGGCGGAAATGCCCTGGGCTTGGTGCGTAGGAATAGATTTCCGTCACCGCACCGGGGCCGCCGACTCGATCGAGCATGCCGCGGTCGAGCAGGCGCTGGACGAGCGACACCAACTCGATTTCCTGACCTTGTTGGAAAAGCTCCTCGAGCATGCCGTACAAAGTCGCATGGCCCGGGAGATAAAAATGTTCCTTGGTCAGTTTTTCCTCAATCGCAATGCCGATGTATTCCTGCGGCTCCTTGAGCATCGACGACAAAAGGCTTTTCTCAGGCCCCACCGCATGAGGCAGCGCCCGCGTCACATCATCCACATTGCCGGCGACCTGCTGCAAATTGACAGGAGCGGAGCTGGTGGTGCTTGGCGTTTTGAGATCGGTCGACATCGGACGGCATTCCACAAAAACGCAGGTGGTGCGTCAATGTCGGCATCATGCGAATAGCTGTGAATAACCATGGCGGAAATCCGCAAATCAAAGCCCAAGTCCTTGCCCCTGCGCGCCTCATGCCGCAAGCTGCGCCCATGCGTGCAATCATCCAAAGAGTGAGCCAAGCAAGCGTGTGCGTGGACGGCACCACGGTCTCCTCCATCGGCCGTGGATTGATGATTTTGCTCGGCGTGGGTCAGGGTGATACCGATGAGGACGCCGAATGGCTGTGCGGAAAAATTTCCGCCATGAGGATTTTTCCCGATGTGGATGGCAAAATGAACCTGAATGTCTGCGATGTTGCGGGCGATCTGTTGGTGGTGAGCCAGTTCACGCTTTACGCGTCGACCAAAAAAGGAAACCGCCCGTCCTTTCTCGGGTCTGCCGCACCGGATGTCGCAGAGCCGCTGTATCTCAAATTCTGCCAGATGCTTGAGTCAAAAACCGGCCGACTCATCGGGCGTGGAATTTTCGGCGCGGACATGGAGGTCTCGTTGATCAACGACGGCCCCGTGACAATCTTCATGGATTCCCGCGCAAGGGAATGAGGTGTTGCGCATCTGATCGTTGATTCAACGAAACCATTCGTCGGGACCGCCGGGCGCAGGCAAGGGGCGATTCAGCACGCTTTGTTCTTTCGGGATTCCGAGCTGCTCTTCCAGCAGCGCGATGACCGATGACACTCCGTGCATGGGAAATGCCTCCCGTGTTCGCCACCAATAAGCAGTCAGCGCGTCATAGGCTTTTTCGGGCGTTTCAAAAATTTCGACTGCCGAGGAAAGCAAATCCATTTGGGGATTTTCCCATGCTTGAAGAACGAACAGCAAGGACTTCAGCGTGGGCGTATGGTTGATCCTACCCTGAGCGTAGAGCCTTCTCGCTTCTTTGAGCGCATCGGCCTCTCTGCCATCAACACGTGCGAGCGCGTAAAATGCCGAGCGCTTCACATAACCCAATGCATTGCCAGTCGCATCGGCTTTGCGATAGGCGTCCGCCGCCGCGGCAAAGGTCGCGTTTTTGTCACGAAACGCCTGATATTTGTTCGAGTCGGAAAGCAAAAAACCCAGATTCGCGAGCATGCTCCAATCATCGGGATTGTTGCGAATCCCTCTTTCGAGAAAGGCCCGACCCTTCAGAATCGACATCCGCCACGCTTCACGGCGGCGCAGTGGCGGAAGCTTTGAATCGTTGATGTAATACGAGGCCGCGTTGTAGGCCATGTGCCAGGATCCCGTTTCCCAATAATATCGGGTGCGCGGTGCAAGATCGACAATCGTGTTGAAGGTTTCCTCCACATCCTGCCAGCGCTGCTCGGTGAAATAAGTGAACGCGCGCAAGTTCAAAAAGGTGGCGACCAGTGTCCGCAAACCTCCGAGCGCGACCGCCGAGCTCGTCTGGCCGATTTTGTCGCGCGTGCCGATTTGCATGGCCGGCGGAAACAGGCCCGCACCGCGCAAGGAATTTTCAAGGGACTTCTCGTAAGGCATGCGCGCCGCTCCGAATGCGAGCACCGCCAGAACTAGAATCAGGATTTTGCACCAGCGATTCACGGGATTAAAATTCCTTGTCCGCAAAGATGAACCAGGACGCGATGGTGAAGAACACCGCGTAATAAATTCCCACCAGCGCGAGCTTCGCCACGGCAATCAGCGGCAATGCCTGACCCTCGATCACCGCGTCGATCACGTTGAAAAGTTGGAAGTCCGGCAACACCAGTGAGATCAGCAATGACGCGATGCGCGCAAAAGCCCCCTCACCCGCTTCACCGGCCTGAAGGTAGAGGTTGCGCGCGTCCGCCTGGAAATGCCCGATGAAGTAGATCAGGAAACTGACAACGGTCGTGAACAGCGTGCTGGAGGAAAAGGTGGAGATCAGCAGAGCCAATGATGCCATGATCGAGGCCCGCAAAAAGACCGCAAAAACCGCGCCTTGCAGCGAGGCGTTTGGTCCGCTTTTCAATGTTTCTTCATGCAGCGAGTCGATCGCATCCTGCGGCCAACCCATCGCTTTTGCCATCTCCGCCTGTTGCTCCAAAACCATGTTGGTTCGCACATGAAGAACGGCGCTCATCAGCACATCCATCAGCGCGAGCGAGACGAACACCAGCAGCAGCACTCCGAGCAGTTTTCCCGCAAGGTAATCGAAGCGCGGCACCGGTTTGGCCAATATCGTGTACAAGGTACGGTCTTCCGCATCCTTGGGCAGCAGCAAGGCGGTCGCGACCACCGAAAGAACCACCGAAAAAAGGGTCATCGCGCCAAGCGACCAACTTCGGATCGATCGCAAGACATTCGCGCCCACGGCTTCGGGTCCCTCATGCTGGGGCAGATCAAAGAAATTGCTCGCGATGGCGATCAACGCGAAGACCGCGAGAAAATAAAACACCTTCATCCTCACGAGCTGCGTGAAGGTGTGGCTGGCAATGACCCAGCTGCGGCTCAGATGCGAGCCTTTCGATGATGGAACAGCGGCGCTCATGGTTCGTCTTTGCTGATTTCACGAAGAAACAACCTCTCCAAGGTGGTGCGAGGTTTGCCGGTTTTCACCACCGAGGCACCGGGCGTCGATTCAACCAGCGCCTTGATTTTTTCCACAAGCTCGGGCGAAGCGTCGCGCAGGATGATCTCCGATTGATCCTCGATCGCGATCAGGTCGTCGAGCTTGCCCTCGCGGACCAGCTTGCCGCGAAAGATGATCCCCACGTGGTCACAGACTTCCTGCACCTGTTCAAGAAGATGCGAGCAAAGAAAGACGGTGATGCCGCGTTCGCGAAGTTTGAGGATGAGGTCGCGAATCTGACGCGAACCCAGCGGGTCAACACCGGCGGTTGGTTCGTCCAGAATGACAAGCCTCGGTTCCTGCACGAGCGCCTGCGCCAAGCCAATCCGTTGCAGCATGCCTTTGGAATATCCGCCGAGCCGACGGTCGCGCGCATCCTCAAGATCCACCAAGGCGAGCAGCTCGCCGATGCGATCTTCCAAGGCTCGGCCCCTGATGCCACATAGTTTGCCATAGAACCTCAAGGTTTCAGCACCGCTGAGGTGTTTGTAAAAGTACGGGTTTTCCGGCAAAAATCCAACCTCGTCGCGCGAGTCGACCTTGAGAGAATCGCGGCCAAAAATTGAGCATTGGCCCGATGAAGGCGCGACCAATCCGAGCAATGCCTTCATCGTGGTCGATTTGCCCGAGCCGTTCGGACCGATGAGCCCGTAAACTTCGCCCGGCATGATGCGGATGGAAACCCCATCGACCGCACGCAGCGGCCGGCGGCGAAAGGAGGTTTTAAACTCCTTCACCAGGTCGCGTATCTCGACTGCGGGGATCGCTTCTGCCATCGAACGCGCAAGCTAGTTTCGGACACCGCGCAAGGCAACGGTCAAATGCGGCTCAGAGGCAGATGCGCCGGAAAAGCACATCAAGCGGCAGCTGGAGGCCGATGTAAAAATCGCCAAAATCCGCATAACGCGCGGAAACCTCGTCGAAGCGCATTTCGTAAACGATCGCCTTGATGTCAAAGGTGTCCCTCGCCAGCAGGGTCACGCCCCACTCGAATTCATCGAGGCCGGTCGACCCGGTGATGAGCTGAAGAATTTTTCCCGAGTACTTGCGACCGACTCGCGCGTGCCCGGCCATGAGCTTGCGACGCTCTTCGTAGCCGAGCGAGTACCAGTTGTCCTCGCCGCTGCGGCGCTTGGACATCGGATAAAAACAAATGACCGGCCAATCGGGCAAAACCGGGTAGAGGCGGTGCTTGAGGTAATGCGCGATTCGTTGATCAAACTCGACAAGCGCCGCCTCGAACTCGGCACTCCCCTCGGACATGCCCTTTTCTGCGATCAAGGTCTCAGCCGCATACTGCTCGCGCGTCGTGGTGTATTCCGATGATTCGGTCTGCGAGAGGTAGGAATAGGCGGGGCTCAAAATTTCAGGCCCGAGCGAAAGGCTGAGCTGTTTTTCATACGCGTTGAGCACTTGCAGGTCGGGACCGAGCAACATGAACCCGAGGTCCGCCTTCGGCGTGGTCACGGAAAAAATCAGCAGATGCGTGTCGGGGGTGGCACGAATTTCCTGCACCAACTCGGTCAGCCTCGTCTTGGCCTGCCTTTTTTCATCCTCACCATAAAGCGACCACTGAGCATGATCGACATGATAAAACAGGTGCATCACGTGCCAACCTTCGCGTGGCACGACTGGTGAAATTTCTGCGGCGGACATGGCGAAACAATCAGCGACGTTCGGCGGATATGTCCATCTCGAAGAGTTGGGCAAAACCTTCGTCGGAAACATTGGTTCCGCTTCCTTCGTAAACCTCGACCTTCCAAGGCTTGCTCTCGCCGGTGCGATAGGCGGCATGCATGCCAAAATCATTGAAGCCGGCGGTGGCGACCACGGTGATGTTTTCCTCCTCCGTCACCCTGCGGGTGATGGCATCCCCGACCGAATCGCCATTCTCATCGCGGAACAAAACCCGCAAAACTCCGGGGCCGCCGCCACAGGACAATTCCACCACGGGCACCATCCGGGTGCCTCGCCTCACCACATCCGCCTGCGGGCCTGATTCGACCACATCCCGCCAGTAGCTTTTCGCGGTGCGAACCGACACGTGCTGACCGCTGATCGGAAACTTCACCTTTCTCGAATCCAAAGACTCCATCGGAAGGCGGGTCGCCGTGTAGGTCAAAAATCCGGCAAAAACCGCCAGCAGCGCAATGATCAGCGCGATCATGCCCAATTTTTCGAGCATGGAATAATTCGATTTTTGACGATGAGCTTCAAGGCCTGTCGCTTGACGCGGCGGCTCAGACTTCGGCTCGGGCGCCGCTGACTGCACGACCTGATCGGGTATTTCGTTCGCGACGGCCTCGGCTTTTTCCACCGAAGGCGCGGAGTCGATTTCGGCAAGTTTTGCCGCATCCTCCATTTCCTTGCCCGTGGCCTTGCCTCCGTCATCTACCCATTGCTCAAGGTCGTCAAATTCATGAGGAAAATTCGCAAGCTTGGATGCCGGTGCTGCCTGCCATGAGCTGTCTTTTTGCTGCTGGGGATTCAACCTGACGGGCTTGTCCGTGCGCCCCCGTGACGCCAAGGGGCCTTCGAATGTTTGAATGATCGGAGGACTTGTTTCGGAGTCTGAAGAACTGATGACCCTCTGCGCCCGCGCGGGATTGGCGGAAGGTATGATCTCGGCCGATGATCTGGATGTCTTCAAAGGCCTCGGATCTGACGGGCCATCATCGTCAAGGTTCCACAAGCCGCTCTCCAAGGAGGCATCTGCGCCATCCTTGCCGTATGGATCAACCTTTTCAACCGGCAAGGTGTCCTCCGGGTCTTGTGCGTTGCTGGAACTCATGGCTTGAAATCTAGATCTTCACTAACTCGAAAAGCCAAGCTTGACCAGCTAGAAGATATGTCTGCCCACACGCAAATTTCCGGTTGCATGTGATGGATTTTGGAGGCATCAAGATCCGCGCAACCAGATCCCTCCTATGGCAGACCGAGAAGACAAGAACGCGGAAAACATCAACGGCAAATTCTACGTCGACAGCCAGTGCATCGACTGCGACCTCTGCCGCGAGACGGCTCCGGCCAATTTCACCCGCGCCGACGACGAAGGGTACTCGTATGTCTTCAAACAACCGGAAAACGATGAAGAAGCCGCCCAGTGCCGCGAGGCGATGGAGGGCTGCCCGGTGGAGGCCATCGGCGACGACGGCGATGCCTAACCGCCGCCTGTCATGAAATCCAAAGATCCATCCGCAGGAATCCGCGAGGAAATTCTGCGCGAATGGAGAGGCTGCGACGAGGCGGTCAATTCGAATGCCGGCATCACGCTCGCAGAAAAATGGATCCGCAATGTCATGAAGTCGATCGGTGCCGGCGACGGACTCGATGAAGAACTCGTCCGCTCGACATGGAAGGAACTTGCCGGCGACTTCATCGCCAGCCACACCGAACCCCAATCCGTGCGAAACGGCCACCTCGTGCTGCGCGTCACCCAACCCGCGATGCGCTTTCACCTCGAACAAATGAAACCCATGTTGCTCACCCGCATCCGCGAACAACTCGGCGAGCAACGCATCAAATCGGTCAAGTTCACCCTCGGCTGAAAATCACCTCATGTTTCGCAACCTCATCTTCGATTGGTCCGGCACCCTTGTCGATGATCTCGGCCCGGTGATCGAAGCCACCAACGCGGTCTTCGAACGCTACCATTTGCCGCCATTCGATCGCGACCGCTTTCGTCGCGAGTTTCGTCTGCCATACTCGGAATTCTACGCAGAGTTCCTTCCGGACATTCCGCTGGCGGAACTCGAGGTCCACTTTCGCCCGGCATTCAGCAGCGCAAAATCGCCGGTGACCGTGCTGCCGCATGCCCGCGAAAAACTCGAGTGGTGCACGCATCACGGCATTCGTGCCTTCGTGCTGACCTCGATGGATACGCAGGCGTTTGAGCGTCAGATGGATGATTTCCAACTCCGCCACCATTTCGAAGCGACCTACTCGGGCATCATCGACAAGCGCGACATGATTCATGAAATCATCGAACGCCACCGCCTCAAACCGCAGGAAACCGCCTTTGTCGGAGACATGACTCACGATGTCGAAACCGCGCGTCATGGCGGACTTTCCTCAATCGCCGTGCTCACCGGCTACCAGCATCCGGAAGTGCTCGCCGCCGTGCGGCCCGACCTCACCGTGCCCGACCTCGAGGCATTGCGCGCACTCATGCATCGGCAAATTGCCGCCAGACCGATCACCACCGTCGGCGCGCTGATCCACGACGGCGCAGGCAAGATCCTCATGATCCGCACCCACAAGTGGTCCGGCCTTTGGGGGATCCCCGGAGGAAAAATCAAACGCGGCGAATCGTCGATCGATGCCCTCAAGCGTGAAGTTTTAGAGGAAACCAAGCTACATATTTCCGAGATCGGATTTGTGATGAATCAGGACTGCATCGCATCTCCCGAATTCATGCACCCGGAACATTTCATTCTTCTCAACTACATCGCCCGCGCCAGCAACACCGATGTGCATCTCAATGAAGAAGCCGAGGAGTTCATGTGGCTCAGCCCTGCCGAAGCACTCAAGCTGCCGCTCAATACTCCGACCCGCGTGCTGCTCGAAGAAACACTCGCCCGCAAGCTCATCCCCCACACCCATGCCTGACCAAATCGAAATCCGCCGCCTCAAGGTTCATGCTCACATCGGTGTGCCCGACGACGAACGCTCTGCCCCGCAAGTGCTGCTCGTCACCGCCAGGCTGACCCCCGGTCAGGGTTTCGACGGCCTTGCCGATGAGATCTCACGCACGATCGACTATCATGCGGTCGCCATCGAAATCCAACAACTCGCCGCCGCACGACCGCGCAAATTGATCGAAACACTCGCCACCGAACTCTGCGATTTTCTCCTGCGCCACCACCCGCTCGCGAAAGTGGCGATCAGCATCGAAAAACACATTCTGCCCGACACCGAATGCGTGGCGGTGCACATCGAGCGCAGCCGCTGATTGCAATCACGCAAGCTCGCCGCCGATCCACGCGAGAAATTCCTGATTGCCATCCGTGCCCGTGATCGGCGAGGCAATCAACCCGCGCCACTCGCGCCGGCATTCCTCCACGACAAAGCGACGGATCTTTGCGACCGCTCGATCATGCAGCGCCGGATCGCGAACAATGCCACCCTTTGAGATGTCCTCGCGATCGAGTTCGAACTGCGGCTTGATCAAACAAACGACGCTGCCTTCCTCATCCAGCACCGAAAAAACTGCCGGCAAAACTTTGGTCAGCGAAATGAAAGACAAGTCCATCACCGCCAAGCGCACCTTTTCACCGAGATCCTCGGGTGTCATGTGACGCGCATTGAATTGTTCTTTGACCACCACCCTCGGGTCGTTGCGAAGTTTCCACACCAGCTGATTGGTGCCGACATCGACCGCGTGAACCTTTGCCGCTCCGTGCTGCAAGAGGCAGTCGGTAAACCCACCCGTCGATGCACCCACATCGACGCAAACCCAGCCCGTCGGATCGATGCCGAAAGCCTCCAGCGCGCCCTCAAGCTTGATCCCTCCCCGCCCGACAAATTTCGGCTTTTCCCTGACCTCCAGCGCCGAATCCTCGGCCAACTTCTGCCCCGGCTTGTCGACCACCCGATCGCCAATGCGAACCTCGCCGGCAAGGATCAGCCGCTTGGCCTGCTCCCTCGAATCACACAGTCCCTTCTCGACGAGAAGCACATCGGCACGCTCAAGTTTCATCGGATTTCAGCGCGAGCGTATTTTCTCCCGCCCCGATGCGCAAGCCGCGGCACGAAATCCATTCACACTCGCCTTGCCAGCGATGCGGCCTGAAGTATCCTCATCCCGCCTCCCATGACGCAGTTTCTGAAAAAATTCCTCGGCATGAACTGGCTCATGGTTCTCGTCATGTACGCCCTGCTCGCATTCGGCGTGCTCATGATCGAGAGCGCCGCAAGGCATTTGGCCATCGGAGAAAATGCACTCAAGGAATTTGGCAGCGCCGGTGCCTGGTACGCATCAATGCAGCAACGCTGGATCATTCTAGGTAGCGTGGTGTACTTCGCCACCGCACTGATCGACTACCGCTGGATCCGCTGGCTTGGCATCCCATTTTATTTCATCGGCCTCGGCTTGATGATCCTCGCCATGCAACAGGACGATTCGGTCCACCGCCTTTCGCTCTTCGGGCTCAGTTTTCAACCGGCCCAACTCGGCATCACTTCGGGCATCATCCTGATCGCATGGCTTTCGCAGGATCTGCCAAAACTTCATCCGTCCTTTGCATCGCCCATCGCGCGCATCCTGCTCATCGCGTCGATCGCCGCCGTGCCGTTTTTGATGGTGATGAAAATGGGCGACATGGGTTCTGCTCTGGTTTGGATCCCGGTGGTGGTGGTCGCCCTGCTGGTGTGCGGCATTCCGTTTCGTTACCTTGGTTTCATCGGCCTCATCGGCGCGGGACTTTTGCCGCTGCTTTATTTTGTGGTCTTGCCAATGGTCTCATCGCGCGGACCCGAACGCATCGACACCTGGCTGCGCATGCTGCAAGGGCGCGAAGTCGATACCAGCAATGAAGCCTACGCACCCTACAACATCTCGATGGCCGTCGGCAAAGCGGGATGGAAAGGAGTCGGCTGGAATGCAGGACCCGAAACCGGATCACTGCATGCCAAAGCCTTCATCCCCAAGGACACCGCACACAACGATTACATTTTCGCAGTCATCGCCGAAGAAACAGGTTTTCGCGGTGGCCTCATGTTGATCACCGCCTTTGCCATCCTGATGGTGCAGGGACTCATCATCGCCTTTTACAGCCGCGACCTCACGGGTCGACTGATCGCGAGCCTCGTTGTCGCGCTCTTCTTTGCGCATGTGTTCGAAAGCATCGGCATGTGCCTGCTGCTCACCCCGATCACCGGCATTCCCCTGCCGCTGGTGAGTTATTCGGGAACCTTCGTGGTGGTCTGCATGATGCTTCTCGGCCTGGTGCAAAGCGTCTGGATCCACCGCTCACCCGATTCGGATGGTGTCGAAACGGGGAAAATGGCCTGATTTCTCCGCATTTTCCCCTTCACATCGGTTTTTCCGTGCTTGCCCGCCGACCCCCTCGAGGTTATCTCGCGCGCGCATGGCAAAGAAACCAGTAGTTCTGATCATTCGCGACGGATGGGGCGTCAACCCCGGCGGTCAGGCCACCGCCCAAAAGGACGGCAACGCCACCCTGCTTGCCCGCACTCCCTTTCATGATGAAATGCTCGCCGCTTATCCCAAAGGCTTTCTCAGTGCCTCGGGTCTCGATGTCGGTCTGCCCGACGGGCAAATGGGCAATTCGGAAGTCGGCCACCTGAACCTCGGCGCCGGCCGCATCGTCTATCAGGACCTCACACGCATCAACAAAGCCATCGCCGAAGGCACGCTCGCACAAAACCCGGTCTTCACCACCGCGCTCGAAAAAGCAAAATCGGGCCGACTCCATTTCATCGGACTTGTTTCCGACGGCGGCGTGCACAGCCATCAGGACCAACTCATCGCGATGATCCGCCTCGCGCATCAAGCGGGCGTGAAGGACATCATGATCCACGCCATCACCGACGGTCGCGACACTTCGCCCACCGGTGGTGAAGGCTATCTTGCCAAGGTTGAAGACGAGGCCGCCAAATGTGGTGCGCGCATCGCTACCGTAATCGGCCGCTACTTTGCGATGGACCGCGACAAGCGCTGGGATCGTGTGAAACTCGCATGGGATGCAATCGTGCTCGGCAAAGGCGAGCGTCGCGAAATTTTGGCGAGCGAGGCGGTTGCGGATTATTACCGCAAGGACAAGACCGACGAGTTCATGCCGCCGATGATCTTTGCCGAAGCCGACACCCAACGGATCCGCGACAATGATGTAATCCTCTTCTTCAATTTCCGCGCCGACCGCGCGCGCGAAATTTCCGATGCTTTCCTCAAGCCGGAATTCGACGGCTTCGAGCGTGTGGTCACTCCGCAAACTCACTACGTCACGCTCACCGAGTACGACGAAACCTACACCTGCCCGGCGATCTTCGCGCCTGAGAAACTCGACATGGTGCTCGGCGAAGCGGTTGCCGCCGCAGGGCTCAGCCAACTGCGCATCGCCGAAACGGAGAAATACCCGCATGTCACTTATTTCTTCAACGGTGGTGTGGAAAAATCCAATCCCGGCGAGGACCGAGTGATCATCCCCTCGCCCAAGGATGTGCCGACCTACGACTTCAAACCGCAAATGAGCGCGCCAGAGGTCACCGACACGGTGGTTTCAAAACTCAAGGACTACGATCTTGTGATTTTGAACTTCGCCAACCCCGACATGGTCGGTCACACCGGTGTCGTCGAAGCCGCGATCAAGGCCGTCGAAACCATCGACGCGGGCGTCAAAGCGGTCGTCGAGGAAACCCTCCGCCTCGGAGGCAAACTGCTGATCACCGCCGACCACGGAAATTGCGAATACATGCGCAATCCCGATGGCTCACCCAACACCGCCCACACAACCTTCCTCGTGCACGCGGTCTATGTGGCCAGCGACTCGGAAAGTTTCCATGTGAAGGACGGCATCCTTGCCGATGTGGCCCCCACGCTTCTCGACATGCTCGGCGTCCCCAAGCCTGCCCAGATGACCGGCCACTCGCTGCTTGAGAAAAAGTGAGTTAAGGAGGCACCAC
>CAYQRP010000013.1:0-18345 GCA_964419815.1 uncultured Luteolibacter sp.
CCCCTGCATTCATGAAGAGCAAACTCCAACTGGCACTATTGCCGCTCTTGTTCAGTTCCGCCTTTGGTGCTGAAGGACTCTATTACACCGGCACTGAGGCACAGGAGTCTCTTCCGATCAAGTGGCTGGTTGGTGGAAACCTGATCTTTGACGACAATGTCAATCCGACCAGTCGAGATATTGGCAGCGGTCGACAATCTGCTGCGGAATCATCGATGGCGGTGAATCCTTATGTCGGTGCTTCATTTGTGAGCCTTGCTCCGCAAACGACATTGGACGTGTATGGCAAACTTGGGATGGTTTATTACTTTGATGCTCCTGAGGGCATTGATGACATCAACAGCCAATCGCGCGTGGGCGTTTCAGTCATTCATCGCTTCAGCGAGCGGGTGCGTTTTGTGAGCCGCAATTTCGCAGCTTACGAACTGGAGCCAGATTACTCTTACGGGATGGCTTCTTCGAGGCAATCGAGCGAGTTCTTGAGTTGGAGCACAGACAATTCCCTTGGTTATCGCTGGACTGAGAGATTCGGCACTTATACAGGAATTCGCCTCAACGGGTCGAGCTACGATGATGAGAGCTCCAGCAGCTTTAGTAATTTGAGCGATAGAATGACTTGGCAGTTCTATGAACAACTGCGCTTTCAGTACAGTCCGCAAACGGTCCTGATCACCGAATACCGTTTTGGCGACACCTTGACTAGAAACGATTTGGCTTCGGAATCGAGCAATCAGTATTTCCTCATTGGTGCGGATCATCGGTTCAGCCCCAACACGATTGGTACGATTCGCACGGGTGCCCAGCTTCGCGATGTGGATAGCGGCTCAAGCTCCACCTCGCCTTACCTTGAGTTTGCATTGAACAGTCAAATCAATACTCAACTGCGAGTCGGAGCCTTCATGCGCTATGGGATGGAGGACGATGACACGGTTTTGGATCCTGACTCTTCGCCTGGTGCAGTATCGTTCAACTATGACGAGCGTAGCGTTTTCCGTTTGGGAGTGACGGGTACTTACCTTCTCTCCCCAAACCTCTCTCTCAATAGCGGAGTGGATTTCATTCAAAGCGAATACGACAGCGGGCGTCAGGTTGAGCCAGCCGGAAACGCCACTGGCCCGAGCCTCTCCGAAACCACGGTCAATGCCTACATTGGCATGTCCGTGAAGCTCACTGATTTCCTCTACGGCAACCTCAGCTACAACTACAGCCAGGTGGTGTCGGATGTGAACGATTATCGTGAATACGACCGCAACCGCGTTTCGGTCGGGGTTTCCGCCGAATTTTGATCCCAAACCATTCGGCTTGTCGCCAGCTCCACTTTCCAATTGAACCCTGATTTTCTGATGATTCTTCCCGCGATGTGAACCATGGCGGGATTTTTCATTTTCTTTGAAAATCCTCAAAAGCCGTTTAAATCTGACTCATGAACACAACTTCCGTCCAACAAAATGAGACCATGCTCCACGCGGTGGACTATTGGCAGGTCATCAAGAACCGCTACGGCATCATTCTGCTTTCCTTGCTTTTGGTTTTCATGACGGCTGCGGTCATCACCTACGTGATGCCCAAAAAGTACGAGAGTGAGGCGACCATTGAGGTCAAGCCGCGTGCGGCGGGCATTTCCCCCCTCGGTGCGCAGCTCAATGAGCTTTCGGGTGCCGGCCGGATGACGCCGCAGTTCTTCGGTACCGAGTTCGAAAAAATCAAAAGCCGCAACTCGCTTGAAAAAGTGGTGCAAAATCTCGAGCTGGTGAACCGCTGGGGCGTGGACAAGGAAACCGCCCTGAACATCCTCAAGGGCATCGTGAATACCCAGAACATCCGCGGTACCGACCTCATCTCAATCCGCGTGCGTCACACCAACAAGGTCGATGCGAGAGATATTGCCGAAGAGGTGGCGCAATCCTACCGCCAATATCGGGCGGAGATTGAAAGCCGCGATGCGGAAAACGCCCTTCAGGAGCTCAACAAGGCGGTGAGAAACCAAGAGGACAAAGTTGAGGAGCGCCGCAAGGTGCTATCCACAATCGTTCGCACCAAGGGGATCATCTACAAGGGTGACGACTCGTTCTACGGCCAGACTGGTGTGGACGAGGACCAGGGCGCGAGGTCGGCACTGATGGCTTACAACGAGTTGGAGCAGGAAAAACGCAAGCTCGAGAGCCAGATCAGCAGTCTTCTGAAGTATGACAGTGACCAGCTGATGGTTTATGCCGCGGGTCTTGATTTGCCCGACAACATCATTCGCAATCTTTATCCTCAGTACCTTGAGGGCAAGCGTCAGTTGGACGGCTTGCGGATCAACGGCCTCGGTGCCAAGCACCCCACCGTTTTGGCGGCGGTCGAGCAGATCAACAACATGAAGCGTCAGCTTGACGAGGGAGTGGTCAACCTTCGGGCGACTCTTACGGCGCAGCTCGACCTCGCAACCGACCGTCTCAAGAGCGTCGAGAGCATGAAAGACGAAACACGTGAAGAGGCCATCAAGAGGGGTCTGGACGCGCAGGACTATGTCGATGCCAAGCGCGATTTCGAAACCGATCAGGACCTTCTGCAGACGATGAAGCTCAAGCAAATGGGCGAGACGATTTCGAGCAAAATGCCGCCCGAGACCGTGATCATGCACGACTCCCCGGTCATTTCGGAAAGCCCGGTCAGCCCGAATGTGACCCTGAACCTCGTGCTGGGCGCGGTGGTTGGCCTCATCTTCGGCGTTGGCATCGCGTTCTTCCTTGAGTACCTCGACACATCGGTCAAAACGCTTGAGGATGTGGAAAGGTACCTTCAGGTGCCGGTTCTTGCGGTGATCCCCAAAGACATTTCACTGCTGCACAGACAGCGCGGATCGAGCCCCGATGCCGAGGCCTACCGCATTCTGAGAACAAACATCGAGTTCAACCGCAAAAACCCCGAAGACAATGCCATCACCGTTGTTTCCGGTGGCGCGGGTGAGGGCAAGTCGACGACGCTGATGAACCTCTCGTACATCTGTGCGCAGGGTGGTTACACCACCTTGATGATCGATGCCGACCTTCGCCGTCCCCGATTGCACACCTATTTCGGAATCAACAATTCGGTGGGTCTCACCAACTACCTCACCACCGATCTGATGCTGGAGGATGTGATTTTGCAGACTCCGGTTGACAACCTCTACTTCATGCCATCCGGCATTCTTCCGGTCGACGCCGCAGGCATCCTCAACTCGCGCCGCATGTCGGAGCTGATTCAGGATGTCAAACAGCGCTTCGACCTGATCTTTGTCGACAGTCCGCCCATTCTCGGCGTCAGCGACGCATCGGTGCTGGTGAGTGAGGTCGACCTCTCAATCATCGTGGTTCAGCACCGTAAGCTTCCGCGCAACATGCTTCTTCGAGTCAAGCAATCGATCGAAAACGTCGGTGGCAACATCCTCGGTGTTGTTCTCAACAATGTCGATGTCCGCAGCGACAGTCAGTACCAGTACTACACGAGCTATTACACCTACTACGCGCCGTCTGAGGCACAAGCTCCGCCGGTGCTGCCTTCGACTTCGGTCGCATCGACAGAGACCAAGACAAAACCGAGCTCGACCGCCGCTGTGGAAGGCAAGTCCGACTCCGATCTCTACTAACCCGCCAATTTCATTTTGCCATGACATCCAAATCCATTGCCGCATTGATCCTATCCCTGTTGTGCCTTGCCACCGGGGCCTTCGGGCAGATTCAGGCCGGCCGAGCGATCCAGATTTCGGTCAGCGGTGTGCCGGGTGAGGAAAAAGGCCGCATCGATGCCATCTATCCGGTTTCCGAATCGGGTATGATCAATGTGCCTTTCATTGGTCAGGTGAGGGCAGCGGGTCTGCGCGCGGAGCAGCTCGCATCGGCTTTGGAGGCACGCTTCCGATCGGCGGAAATCTACACCAATCCGACCTTTCAGGTCATTGATTCAAGTTCCAAAAGCATTGAGGAAAAAATCGTCACGATCGGCGGTCAGGTGCGCAAGACGGGTCCGGTGCCATACAACAGGGGAATTACCCTCTATCAGGCCATCCAGAATGCCGGAGGAGCCACCGAATTCGGCAGCATGTATCGTGTGAAGCTCTATCGTGCTGGCAAGCAAACCGAGTACGACCTCACCAAAGGGGAAAACATGAATGTGCTGCTTGAGGCCGACGACACCATCGAGGTTCCGCAAAAAAACGCCTTTGGGCGCTGATGCTGTCCAGCCGCTTGTTTCGCGCATCCTTTAGTGGCGCCTATAACACAAAGCATCGCTGTTGATTTTTCGAGTGACTGAAACTGTCTCGTTGCGATGTCCTATTCGAGGTGCCTGATCTTTTGTGCAATGTGGTCGACCGCGCTTTGTGCGGATGTCGCGCCGAAAGCCTTGCTGAAAGCTTTGGAATCTGAGGATTTCGCGGCGCGCGAGTCGGCGCAGTCGGATTTGTTGCTGTGGGCGAGAAAAAATCCCAAGGGGGCTGTGTCGGAATTGTTGAGGCTTTCGTCCGAAGCAGGAAGTCCAAGCCCGGAAGTTCGCGAGCGTTGCATGCAGGTTTTGCAACAACTTGCAGCGGATGATTTTGCCAAGGAAGGCGATGGCTACCTCGGGGTGCGCATGGAAGACCGACTGATGCGGATCCCTGGAGAAAGTGCCGAGCGTTGGGCGGTGGTCGTGTTGGAGGTGGTGGCAGATTCTGCCGCTGCGAAATGCGGTTTGAAAATCGGAGACGCGATCGTGGAGCTGGATGGCCAGGTGTGGAACCAGCAGGCTTCGATGCTGTTCAGCGAGCAAATTCGCAAGCGCAAGCCCGGCACCCTCGTGCGGCTTCGGATTGTGCGGGACGGCGTGTTGCAAAGCATTCGTGGCGAGCTGGCACGGCGGCCTGCGGAAGCGGACCTTTTCATGCCCGGCACTGACCCGGAAGAGGGCAAGGCCCTCGAGCAGAAGGCCCGAGATGCCCATTTTCAACGCTGGCTCAGCGAAAAAAGGGGCGCACGATGATGCAAACGGTATTTTGGAAATCGACAATGGCAAAAGCGATGGCAAGTTGATGGCCGCCATCTGACAACTTTCATTCCCCCGAATCGCATGATATTCCCCTGGCTTCGCAACACTCTCCTCGCGGCAGCGCTGCTGGCGCCCTTTTCTCCTCTCAAGAGTCAGCAGGCGGACTTCAACGAAGTCGGACGCCAGATGTCGATCATGCTGCAGAACAGCCACTTTGCGCGGCTGCCTTTCGACGAGGCCCTGGGTCAGCGATTTCTGGATGACTACCTCAAGGACCTGGATTTCCAGCGGCTTTATTTCACGCAGGAGGATGTGGATGGATTCAACGAGGCCTATGGCAGCCGCATGCATAGTCTTCTTCTCCAAGGCCGTAGCATGGAGGCCGCGACCACCATTTACGAGATCTTCAAGGAGCGGGTTCGTGCGCGCGTCGCTCAGACCGAAAAGCTTCTGAAAGGGGCTGAATTTGATTTCACTTCCGACGACAAAGTGATGATCACCCGCAAGGATGCATCTTGGCCGAAAAATGAAAAGGAGGCGGCCGAGTTGTGGCGTTTGCAAATCAAGGAGGCCGTCTTGGGTGAAATGCTTCGTCGTGAAATGCTGGCGAAACTAGCCAAGGAGCAGGGCAAGGCGGATCCCGGCAGCGATGATCGCAGTCCGAAGGAAAAAGTTTCACTTCGTTACAAGCGATTCCTCGCCAGCGTTGAGGACGTCGACAACGAAGAGGTCGCCAATTATTTCCTCAGTGCCGTAGCGAGAGCCTACGACCCGCACACCGATTACATGAGCGCCCGCGAAATGAGCCGTTTCAAGGACAGCATGAAGAACGAGCTCGTCGGCATCGGTGCCCTGCTCCAACCCGAGGAGGATGGCGCCACGAAGATCATGGGCATTGTGGTCGGCGGCCCCGCCGATCGCGAGGGTAGCCTCAAGCTGAACGATCGTGTGGTCGGTGTGAATGCATTCAACACCGACAAGCCCGCGGATATGGTCGACATCATGTTCATGAAGATCGACAAGGTGGTGGATCTGATTCGCGGTAAGGAGGGGACATCGGTTGCTCTCAAGGTTGAGCCCGCAGCGGGTCCGCCCGGCGTCACGCGCATGGTGGTGATCAAGCGCGGCAAGGTTGAGATGAAGGACGAACAGGCGTCCGCTGAACTCATCGAGATGAAGAATGAGAAAAACCAGACGAAGCGGCTGGGCGTGATCGTGCTGCCTTCGTTTTATGCGGATTTCGACAATGGCGAGGTGAGTTGTGCTGATGATGTTGAAAAGCTTCTTAGGCGTCTGATGGAGGAAAAAATCGACGGCCTCATTCTCGATCTTCGCAACAACGGCGGCGGTTCGCTTGATGAGGTCCGTCGCATGACGGGATTTTTCATGGAGCAGGGCCCGGTGGTTCAGGTGAAGGACACGCTTGGCCGCGTGCAGGTGAAGAATTCCGAGAATGGCAAGCCGATCTATACCGGGCCGATGGCGGTGCTGACGGATCGCAGCAGTGCCTCTGCGAGTGAGATTCTTGCAGGCGCCTTGCAGGACTTCAATCGTGCCATCGTGGTCGGTGAGGCCTCGACCTTTGGCAAGGGAACCGTGCAGCAACCGATGGACATTGGCCGCATGCTTCCGCTTTTTTCCAATCGCAATGGCGCGGGATTCCTCAAGGTGACGATTCAGAAATTCTACCGCCCCTCGGGTTCATCGACGCAGATGAATGGAGTGGATGCGGACATCATCATTCCCAGCGTCATGGACGGATTGGAAATTGGCGAGTCGTATCTCGAACACTCGTTGCCGCACGATCTCATTCGCCGGGCGGATGACTTCAAGCCGCTTGATGCCGAGGCGCTCTTCATACCCAAGCTCAAGGATCTGAGTTACAAGCGCGTCGAAGCTTGTCAGGACTTCGAATATGTGCGCGATGATGTGCGAAGGACCACCGAGCGCCTTACGGCCAACACCCTATCGCTCAATAAGGCCGAACGCGAGAAGGAGCTCGCCGAGTCGGATGCGCGCCAGAAACAGCGCAATGCCGAGCGACGAGAGCGTTTCGAGAAAATCGCGAAAGAGGACAAGCAGCGATTCAAGTTTTACAAGTTGACCCTCGATGACGTTAAGACAGGGAACAAACTTCAGTCTTACGATCCGTCGGACGAAAGCGCCGAGTTCATGCGCAAGGCCAAGGACGAGACGGAAGATCTCGACGATTCGCCGAAGTGGCCGACCGGGCTGGATCCGATCAAGCGTGAATCCATCGCGGTGATGCGTGATCTGGTCGAGCTATCGGAAAACGCGCGCGTGGCCGGCGTGTTTGAGTGAAAACGAATGCTCTGCGCGCGCCGATGAAAGGCATTGCGACGAATCTGGCGGAGGTGAAGCGGAGCATCGAGGCTGCCTGCCGTCGCGTTGGCCGCGAGCCGGATGCGGTGGAGCTGATCGCCGTTTCAAAAACCTTTCCCGCAGCCGATATCGCCGAGGCGGTGGCCGCAGGCCAGAAGGTTTTCGGCGAAAGCCGTTTGCAGGAGGCCGAGCCGAAGATTGATGAGCTGCCAAAGTCACTGAGTTGGCATTTCATCGGCAGCGTGCAGCGCAACAAGGTGCGCAAAATTTTGCAGAAATTTGGCGTCATTCATGCCATCGATTCGCTGCGATTGGCGGAATATGTCAATGCCGTGGCGAGTGATCTGGGTCTGATCGCCGAGGTTTTTTTGCAGGTCAATGTGGGGCATGAAGCGAGCAAGGGCGGATTCGATGCTGCGGTCTTGCGAGAGGAGATTTCCAGCCTGTGTGAACTGAAACACCTGAAGATCCGCGGTCTCATGTGCATTCCGCCGGAAGGGCCCGATGCGGAATCGGCGCGGCATTGGTTTGTTTCGCTGCGCGAACTGCGAGATGAGTTGTCCAAAATTTCAGGTTGCCCGCTTGAGGACTTGAGCATGGGAATGAGCGGTGACTTTGAAGTGGCGATTGAGGAGGGAGCGACCCATGTGCGGGTGGGCTCCTTGATCTTTGGTCGGCGAAGTGTGAGAGTCGAAGGTGAACTCGGTTGAGATAGAGACAATCATGACGGAAAATTTGCACCATGTGGCCATTGTTGGGGATGAATTTGCCTGTGTGTTTGGTGATTCGTTTGAAGCCTATTTGCCCTTGGCGATGTTGCGTCGGGCTTGTCCCTGCGCAGCCTGCCAAGGGGAGCCGGATGCTTTGGGGCGGGTGGTGAGGCCTTTGGTGGAGCATGGTCCGCGTGCGTTTGAATTGTTGCGCTTTGAGCAGGTTGGCGGTTATGCTTTGCAGTTGTTTTGGGCTGATGGCCATTCATCTGGGATCTACAGTTTCAGTTATCTCAGGAAGCTTGCGACGATCGGCGAGGCTTGATAAAAAGCATGCCTGATTGAAGCCGTGATCTCTGCCCATGATGATTTGACCCATGTCGGGCTGCTAGTGAGCCGCGAGCTTGAGTCTTTGCGCTCGGCTGGGTTTTTGACCGTCGCAAATTTGCTCGATCATTTTCCCAAGCGTCACGAAGACCGTCGTCAGTTGGGGTTTCCAGTCAACTCGGCAAGCCTTGGTCCGATTTGTTTTCGTGCAGAAGTCGTTGATACGACGCAGCGGCGCTTCGGTGGCGGCAAAGGGCTTTTTGAGGCGGTGTTGGTCGATGCCAACGGCGGGCTATTTGGTTCCGCCCGCATCACCTGCCGTTGGTACAACATGCCCTTCATGAACAAGGTTCTTGCGGCGGGTCAGCAGGTGGTGGCGCATGGAAAATTGAAGGAAATCGACGGGCGCTTTTTCATCGATCATCCTGAATTTGAAATATTGCGCGAGGATGACCTTGAGGGCGGATCCATTCATCTTGATCGGATCGTGCCGGTGTATCGGAATGTTTCCGGTATTCCGCAAAGGCGCTTGCGAGAACTCATGCATGAACTGCTTGGCACGGTGGATCCGGCAAGTTTGGAAACCGGCATTGAGGTGGGAAGTGGGGTTGCGAGGTTTGTTGACTTGCGGGCGGTGCATTTTCCCGAATCGATTGAAATCGCGAAGTCGGCGGGGCGTAGGTTTGCTCTCGAGGAATTTTTTGCCGTTCAGCTCAATGTCTTGTGGCGGCGTAAGAATCACCACCGACTTGAAGGGCGCTCGCATGGTCGCAAAACCACTTTGCTCAAAAAATTTTACGCGAGTCTTCCCTTTGACCTGACAGGTGCGCAGAAGAGGTCGATTCGTGAGATCATCGAAGACATGCGTGACCCGCGTCCGATGGCGCGGCTGATGCAGGGTGATGTGGGCTCGGGAAAAACTTTTGTGGCGATGGCGGCGATGCTGATGGCGGTCGATTCTGGCTCGCAGGCTGCGCTGATGGCACCCACGCAGATCCTTGCGGAGCAGCATTTTTTGACATTTCGCAAATGGCTTGAGCCGTTGGGAATTCGCATGGCCTTGCGCACGGCTGCGCGTGATGAATGCACGCATGAAGATGATTTCGTTCGGCCGCAGATGGTCATCGGCACGCATGCCTTGATTCATGGCGGTGGAAATTTTGAGGATCTTGGATTGGTGGTGATCGACGAGCAGCACAAGTTTGGGGTGGGTCAGCGGGCGGCATTGATTGGCAAGGGTCGCGCGCCGGATGTGTTGGTGATGACCGCGACGCCGATCCCGCGCACGCTGACGATGACCTTGTACGGGGATCTGGATGTTTCCGTGTTGGATGAAAAACCGCCAGGGCGTGGGCAGGTGGTGACCGCAGTGCGCGTTTCCGCCAAGCAGTCGGATGTCACCGCATTTGTGAAGGGCAAGCTGGCGGAGGGCAGGCAGGCATACTTGGTTTATCCGCTGGTGGAGGAAAGCGAGGGAATCAAGGTCGAGTCGGCGGTGGAAGCGCATGCAAAATGGAAGAAGCGCTTGTCAGGGCACGAGGTCGGCTTGATCCATGGCAAGTTGAAGCCCGATGAAAAAGAGCGGGTGATGCAAAATTTTCGCGATGGCAAGATCAGTGTCTTGGTGGCGACTTCGGTGATCGAGGTCGGCGTCGATGTGCCGAATGCTTCGCTGATGGTGGTCCATCACGCCGATCGTTTTGGCATGGCGCAGTTGCATCAGTTGCGGGGCAGGATCGGCCGTGGTGGCAACAAGGGGTACTGCATTTTGCTAAGTGATGGTAAAAACCCCGAGGGCATGGAAAAACTCAAGGTACTGGAGGGTACGGGAGATGGATTTGAAATTGCCGAGGCGGACCTTCGCCTGCGTGGGCCGGGTGACGTGCTGGGGACTACGCAGAGTGGGTTGGCCGAGCTGAAATTTGTCGAATTTCTTGCCGATCCCTCATTGATTCGTGAGGCAGGTCAGCTTGCCTCCCAGGTGCTAGCGGCCGACCCCGATCTCGATGGGAAACACGCAAGCTTGCGGGGGCTCATTCATGAGCTTGAATCCGAGGGTTTTTCGCCGGGCGGGACCGCATGAACGGTCGCCGAAGGGAACTTGACTCTTGCTTAAAACGCGGGCAGGGGTCAACGATTGGGGCGTGACACATCATCGCACCGACGACCTCCGAATCACCGGCCTCAACCCGCTCATTTCGCCAGCGGTGTTGGCGTATTACCTGCCGCTTGGTGAGAAAGCCTCTGAGTTGGTGGCGGGCGCGAGGGCGCAGGCTGATGCCATCATCCAGCGCGAGGACGATCGTCTGCTGGCGATTGTCGGACCTTGCTCGATTCATGACCCCGAGGCGGCGCTTGAGTACGGCGAAAAACTTCGCAAGGAAGCCAAGCGATTGGAAAAGGATCTGTTTGTGATGATGCGCGTTTATTTTGAGAAACCGCGCACGACGGTGGGGTGGAAGGGCTTGATCAATGATCCGAGGCTCGATGACTCATTCGACATCAATCATGGCCTGCGCGTCGCGCGTGGCTTGCTGCTGGATCTTGCCAACATGGGTGTGCCGGCGGGAACTGAGTTTCTCGACACCATTTCACCGCAGTACATTGCCGACCTGATTGCTTGGGGTGCGATCGGTGCCCGCACAACCGAGTCGCAGATTCACCGTGAACTCGCTTCCGGGCTTTCGATGCCTGTCGGCTTCAAGAATGGCACGGGTGGTTCGGTGCAGATCGCCATCGATGCGATCCAATCAGCCTCGCGTCCGCACCATTTTCTCTCGGTGACCAAGCAGGGGGTCTCGGCGATTGTTTCGACGACTGGCAACAATTCCTGCCATCTGATCCTTCGCGGCGGCAAGAGCGGCCCAAATTACGAGAAACCATCCATCGATGAGGCGGTGGCGATGCTTCGCGAGCAGGGCATGAACGAATCGATCATGATCGACTGCTCGCATGGCAATTCGCTCAAGGATTTCCGCAATCAACCGATGGTCGCCCGCAGCATTGCGAATCAAGTGGCCGATGGCTCTCGCGAAATCACCTCCTTGATGATCGAGTCCAACCTCGTCGAGGGAGCCCAGAAACTCACCAAGGATTTGTCTGCACTGAAGCGGGGTCAGTCGATCACCGACGCCTGCCTCGGCTGGGATGAAACCGTCGAGACGCTTGATGTGCTTGCTGAAGCCGTGCGCAAACGGAGAGGGTGATGGGACATTGGAGATTTGATATTGGTGTTGAAGAGGAACCGCTTCTTCAATTTCCCCAAATATCCAATCACAAATCACTAATCACTCTTCGCATTCTCAATGCCCGCTAAGGTAGCGCTCCGCTTCGAGTGCGGCGGCGCAGCCCTGACCTGCGGCGGTGATGGCTTGGCGGTAATAGTGGTCGGCGACATCGCCGGCGGCGAAGAGTCCGGGAGTTTTCGTGGAGGTGCGGCCGGGGGTCTGAATGATGTAACCATTTTCGTCTTTGTCGACGAGGTCGCCGAGAAACGCGCTGTTGGGAACATGGCCGATGGCGACGAACACACAGGCAACGGGGAGTTCGGATTTTTCTCCGCTGACGAGATTTTGCAAAGTCACCGCGCGCATTTCGCCTTTATCATCGGTGAGGTATTCGCTGACGGTGGAGTTCCAGACCGGTTCGATTTTCGGGTTCGCGAGAACCCGGTCGGCCATGATTTTTGAGGCGCGCAATTCGTCTCGGCGGTGGATGAGAAAAACGCGGCTGGCAAAGCGCGTGAGGAAGTCGGCTTCTTCGCAGGCGCTGTCGCCACCACCGATCACGCAAACCGGCACATCGCGATAGAACGCGCCATCGCAGGTGGCGCATGAGGTAAGGCCGTGGCCGATGAGTTTTTGTTCGCCGGGAAGGCCGAGGTGGCGTGGTGCGGCGCCGGTGGCAACGATGAGGGTTTTGGCTTCGAAGGATTCCGCGCCTGCTTTGAGTAAGAAAGATCCATCGCTGCGGCGTTCGACCGATTCAACGCTGGCATAGGCGATGCGGGCACCGAATTTTTCCGCTTGGGCCTGCATTTTCATCATCAGCTCCGGACCCATGATGCCTTCGGGATGACCCGGAAAATTTTCCACCTCGGTGGTGGTGGTGAGTTGTCCGCCGGGTTGTGTGCCGGAGAGGAGAAGAGGGCTCAGGTTGGCGCGTGCGGTGTAGATCGCTGCGGTGTAGCCGGCGCATCCGGTGCCGATGATGATGACGTTTTCCATAAATTCGAGAAATTGATGTGCGCGAGAGTATCGGACGGATCGCGCAGTCGAGTCAACCGCCCGGTCGCATGATCGGTGACGATTTGCGATTTCTCCCTAATCAAGGCGGGTTTTGTTGCGGGTAGTGCTTGCACGCGGGCGTGGTCGGGCGAAACTGCCGGCGTTTATGACTCCCGATTCCATTCGTGAAATTCTTCGGCAAGTGAAGTATCCCGGGTTTTCCCGCGACATTGTGTCCTTTGGATTGGTAAAGGACGTGCAAGTGGTGGATGGCGTGACGCAGGTGAAGATCGAGGTTGCCACTCGTGACCCGAAGGTGCCGGAGCAAATTTTCAAGGATTGCCACGCCGTGTTGGATGCGGTGCCGGGTATGGGCAGCGTGAAGGTCGACATCGAGGTCAAGGATGCGCCCGCTGCGGCCGGTGGATCGGGTGTCGGAAAGTCATCGATCCCCGGCGTGAAGCGCGTGATTGCCGTGGCATCGGGCAAAGGTGGCGTAGGAAAATCTACCGTGGCGGCAAATCTCGCGGTGGCTCTGGCTGCGACTGGCGCGCGCGTCGGGCTTTGCGATTGCGATTTGTATGGTCCCTCGGTGGCGCAGATGTTTGGGGTCAATGATCGCCCGATGGCCAACGAACGCGATGAGATCATCCCGCTTGAAGCGCATGGCATCCAGCTCATGTCGATGGGATTTCTCCTTGATGACCGATCGCCGGTGATTGTGAGAGGTCCGATGGCAACGCGATACACGCAGCAATTTTTGCGTCAGGTTGCTTGGGATGATTTGGACTATCTCGTTCTCGATATGCCGCCCGGAACAGGTGACATCCAATTGACGATTGTTCAGACCGTGAGCGTGGATGGCGCGGTGATTGTGACTACGCCGCAAGAGGTCGCGCTGATTGATGCGCGCAAGGCGGTGTCGATGTTTGCAAAAGTAAATGTGCCGATTCTTGGATTGGTGGAAAACATGGCCTGGTTTGAGTGTGATGCCGGCAAGCGCTATTATCTTTTTGGCGAGGGTGGTGGTGTGCGCGAGGCCGAGGTGATGAATGTGCCGTTGCTTGGAAGGATTCCGATCGATGTCGTCACCCGCGAACGGGCGGATTCCGGGGCGCCGGTGGCCTTGATTGAGCCTGCCGCGAATGCGGTTTCGGCCGCCTTCCATCAACTTGCGGCTGGCATTTGCAAAAGATTTTGAAATGATGCTGATGTTTCCAATGGGTGAAACATCAGTGTCATTCGATCATGCAAGAAGATCCCAAAGATGCCGGTTCGGGTGAAATTCCAGATCACCAGTTGATCGATCACAGCGGTATTTTGCGTGTCCAAAAGGCTGCCTCGGGGAATGGACTGCACATTGATTATGATCCAAGTTTGTTAAGCGAGGGAGATTTGAGGCGCATCGTTGATGAACATCGCGAGCAGCTTGCATCAGCGATTCGCAAGAGCACATTTCGCATCGAGAGTGATGCGAGTGAGGCGGTGGCGCAAAAGTTGGAGAAGCGCGTGACCGGCATCCCTGGGGTGCGCCGTGCCACGGCGACTTTCATTGGCAAGGTGCTGTCGGTCACATTCGACACACAGATCAAGTCCGAGGAGGCAATCATTGCCGACCTTAAGCATGCGGGGGCTGATATCCAGCCATTGCAGGCGAGCTTACTGGAAAAGCGTTCGTTGTGGGAGCGGGTTCGCGGGGGTGATTTGAACGAGGAAATTTCCTGTGCCTTGGGATTTGTTTTTTTGATCGCCGCATGGGTGGTGGGGCGGTGGCTGAGTGAACCCCTGTCGCATGGGCTTTATGTGGGAGCATATCTTTTTGCGGGTCAGCAAGGAGTGAGATCGGCGATCGCTTCGCTGCGCGAGTGGGTGCTTGATGTCGATGTCCTGATGGTCCTTGCGGCCTTGGGCGCGGCCTCGATTGGCGCGCCGTTTGAAGGGGCCTTGTTGTTGTTTTTGTTCAGTTTTTCCAATGTGTTGCAGCGTCATGCGATGGATCGCACGCGGCGGGCGATCGAGGCCTTGCTCACGCTGCGCCCCACTGAGGCGATGGTCAAACGCGGTGGAGCTGTGCTGCGGGTGCCGGTTGAAGAGGTCGAGTTGGGGGAAATCGTGGTGGTCAAACCCGGCGAGCAAATTTCGGTGGATGGCGTATTGTGCGAAGGTTCCACGCATGTGAATGAATCTTCGCTGACCGGCGAATCGATGCCGGTTTCCAAGTCTGTTGGCAGCTTGTTGTTTGCGGGTACGCTCAATCAAAGCGGTGGCATTGAGTTGCGGGTGACCAAGCGTGCGGAGGATTCCGCGCTGGCGCGCATGGTCAAACTCGTAGCCGAGGCTCAGGCTGAAAAGTCTGGCACGCAAAGGTTTCTTGAGCGGGCGGAGCAGTATTATGCGATGGGCGTGATCGCGTTCACCATCGTGGTTTTTCTCGTGCCGTTTTTGACGATGGGAGAAAATTTTTCGACCGCGTTTTATCGCGCGATGACATTGATGGTGGTGGCCTCGCCCTGTGCTTTGGTCATCAGCACGCCGGCGACCGTGCTATCGGCAATTGGTGGTGCCGCGAGGCGGGGGATTTTGATCAAGGGTGGATCGCATCTTGAGCGTGCGGCTGCGATCGACATTGTGGCGGTCGACAAGACTGGAACGCTGACTGTGGGCAAGCCGTCGCTGACGGAGATTGTCACGAGTGATGGCGTGCATGCCTTGGGTGAGGGAATGTCAGCGGAGGTGACTGATTTATTGCGTTTGGCAGCGGCGCTTGAAGCCAAATCCGAACACCCCTTGGCGCATGCCATTGTGAAAGGTGCTTTGGACTGTGGGATTGTTTCGCCTGCGGTGACGGATTTTCAAGCGACGCCCGGCAAGGGCGCGGAGGGAAATGTTGACGGCCTACGGGTGGTGATTGGTAGCGAACGCTTGTTTCGTGAGTTGAAAGTGAGTGATTTTGAGGTCATTGAAAATTTTTCGCGGCCCTTGCAGCAAATGGGGAAAACCTGCGTGTGGATGGGCCTGCGTGAGGGTGATCGCGTGGTGGCGAAGGCGGTGATGGTCATGGCTGATACCATTCGAGAAGAGGCTCGATCATTGACGGATGATTTGCACCAACTCGGTGTGCGTCGCGTGGTAATGCTAACAGGGGATCAACGACCTGTTGCTGAAGCGATTGCGCGCGAGGCTCATGTCGACGAGCTGCATGCCGGACTTTTGCCGGAGGACAAGCTCACGATCATTCGGCAGCTGCGTCAAGAGGGTCGGGTGATGATGGTCGGCGACGGAGTCAATGACGCTCCCGCCTTGGCGATGGCGGACATCGGTGTGGCGATGGGTGCGGCGGGTACCGATGTGGCCATGGAAACAGCGGACATCGTGCTGATGGGCGACCGATTGGAAAACATTCCGCTGCTATTGAATCACGCGCGGCGGGCGAAGCGGGTCCTATTGCAGAACCTGTGTTTTTCCGGTGGCGTGATTGTGCTGCTGATTCTCGCCGCGCTTGGCTGGGGTCTGCCCTTGCCGATTGGCGTGGTGGGGCATGAAGGCAGCACCGTGTTGGTCTGCCTCAATGGCTTGAGGTTGCTGCTGATTTCGCGCTCGGAAATTTGAGCGTGAAATTTTTTTGATCAGCGATCCATCAGCGCGAACTTCAGTTCGGCTTCGGAAACCACCTCGTTGTTGACGAGGCAGCGGCAGCGGGTTTGGCCGATCGAGCCGCGGATCTTGATGATCTCGGATTCGATCAGGAGGGTGTCGCCTGGTAGAACAGGTCGGCGCCACTTCACATTGTCGGCACTCATGAAATAGCCGATTTTTCCGACATTTTCCGGTTTGCGGAGCATGAGCACCGATGAGACTTGAGCCATTGCTTCGAGTTGTAGGACGCCGGGCATGATCGGGTGACCGGGGAAGTGGCCGGGGAAGTACGGCTCGTTCATCGTCACATTTTTCACGCCGGTGCACTTGTTTTCGCCGAGGCAATCGACGATGCGGTCGACCATGAGGAATGGGTAACGGTGAGGGAGAATTTTGAGCACCTCGTGGATGTCGAGCACGCTCTCGCCGTCGGGGATGCTCACGGCGGCGGGGACCATCGAGCGCATGCGCTGGTACTCGGCCTTGAGGGTGGCGGCCATTTTGGTGTTCGGGCCGTGACCGGGTTTCACCGCGATCACATGGCCGTGGATGCGGACGCCGGAAAGCATGAGATCACCAACGATGTCGAGTGCCTTGTGGCGCGCGAACTCATTGTTGAAGCGCATGGGCTCCTTCGACATGATTTCATCGCCGCGAATGACCACCGCGCTTTCGAGTGAACCGCCCTTGATGAGACCTTTTTCCAAGAGCGGTTTGACATCTTCGTAATAAACGAAGGTGCGCGCAGGAGCGATTTCCTTCTCGTATTTTTCGGGGGTGATTTCGCTCGAGAAATATTGGGTGAAGCGCCCGTCGGGGCCGACATTGGTGACGGAAATTTTGAAGGTCTTGCAGGGAACGATTGTGATCAGCGTGCCATCGGCAGTTTCCTGATGAATTGTTTCGCGGATTTCCCAAACGCGTCGCGGCGATGGTTGGGCGACGATGCCTGCCTTGCGGATCATTTCCACGAAGGGTCGCGCGGAGCCGTCGCCGATCGGCGGTTCGTTTGCGTCCATTTCGATGAGCGCGTTGTCGACGCCCATCCCGGTGAGGGCCGAAATCACATGCTCGACCGTGTGGACCTTTACGGAGCCTTCGGCGAGTGTGGTCGCGCGTTCGACGGTCTGAACCTTGTCGACATCGGCATTGATGAATGGCTGGTCGGGCAGGTCGATGCGGCGGAATTTGAAGCCATGACCCTCGGGCGCGGGCTTGAGGGTGAGGGTGACCTTTTGTCCGGTGTGGAGCGAGGTCCCTTCGAGGGTGGCGGGGCCGGCGAGGGTGTGTTGGAAGGCGGCGGACATGCTTCGTGGATTTTGATTTTTCTCGGCCTTGGATCAAGCCGGAATAAGCCGATTTGATAGGCTCGCGGGCGAGCCAATGGCGATTTCCCGCGAATCGTCTTGCAAATTGGGTGGATCCGCATGACCTCTTGGCCCGCCTTGCCGGTGGATTCTTTTCGATTTCATCCGATGGCATGGCTCCTTTTTTCCTTCTTGATCGATGAGAGTTGGCCTGAGGTTTTACTGAACAAACTCATCGACACGTCCGCCGCCGAGATCTGGTGGGTGCGGACCTTATCAAGAAATGAAGACCAATCGATTTGACGCGCTGCCGCTGGCGGCGCCCTTGCAGCAAGTGTTGAAAGAGCTTGGCTACGAAGAACCATCGCCGATTCAGGCACAAGCGATTCCGATTTTGTTGCAGGGCAAGGATTTGCTCGGTTGTGCGCAGACCGGCACCGGCAAGACCGCGAGTTTCGCATTGCCGATTTTGCAGCAACTTCATGATCGCCGCAAAACCGTGCGACCGAAGGCATGTCGTGCCCTGGTGTTGGCGCCGACGCGTGAGCTTGCGGGGCAGGTCGGCAAGAGCTTTGCGACTTATGGAAAGTTGATCAAATTTCGCCAGACCTTGATCTATGGCGGCGTCGGATCGGTGCCGCAGATCAATGCCATGCGCAACGGCGTCGATGTCCTCGTGGCAACGCCCGGGCGCTTGCTGGATTTGATTGATCAGCGTCATGTTGATCTTTCGCAGGTTGATTTTTTCGTGCTCGATGAGGTGGATCGGATGTTGGACATGGGATTTTTGCGCGATGTGAAGCGCATCAT